>JALZOI010000958.1 GCA_030857245.1 Myxococcota bacterium | reverse complement strand
GGCCACGGCTGGGCGCGCGAGCAGCGGCGCGCCACCTCCATCGCCCAGACCTCGCCGCGGCAGGCCGCCACGCCGCGCAGCTGCGCGAACGCGTCGTCCACGCAGCGATCGCACAGCTCCCGGCGCGCACAGCCGCACAGCATCACGTCAGCGTACGCCACGGGTCCGACGCCGCGTCCGCCGCCCAGCGATCCGGGGGCCGCTCGCTATCACCCGCCGCGTGCTCGATGTATGCAGCACGCATGCAGGCCTTCGCGATCGCGATCCTCGTCGTCAGCAGCCTCCTCGGATGTGGCGGCCCCTCCCGGACCAGCTACGCGCAGTATCCTGGGTCCCCTCCCACCTTCGATCGCGCGACGTCCTCGCCCGAGGCGCTCGCCGTCGCCGAGCAGGTGCTCGCGGCGGCGGGTGGCGCCGCCGCGTGGGAGCGCGCGAAGCAGATCCGGTGGAAGCAGACGATCAGCCGCGATGGCAAGCCGTTCGCGACCGGCGAGCAGGCGTGGGATCGCTGGAACGCGCGGCACTGGGCGCGCCTCGATCGCGCCGAAGGCGCCGGCGTCGTCGTCATGTACGAGATCTACGGCGACTTCGCGTCGGGCTTCATCCAGTCGAAGACCGGCAACCGCCAGCTGCTGCCGAGCGAGGACCGCGCCGAGGGCGTCAAGGTCGCGCGCAAGGCGTGGGCGCGTGACGTGACCGCGATGTGCCTGCCGTTCCTGATGACCGAGCCCGGCGCCAAGCTCGAGCACCTCGGCAACGTGAAGGACGGCGAGATCGAGTATCAGGATCTCAAGATCACGTTCGCGGCGAACGACCCGGCGCGTGCCGGGATGGTCGTCCATGCGTACGTCGACGCGAACGCCGTGATCGGGCGGGTCGAGATCGAGACGACCGACGGCGAGCGCTTCGGCTACCAGCTGTCGAACTGGACCGAGGTCGACGGGCTCAAGCTCCCCGGGACCCGCAAGAACCTCGGCAGCGACGAGGTCGTCACGGTCGAGGAGATCAAGATCTCCAACCCCGACGACTCGCTCTTCATCCCGCCCGTGACCTGAGCACCGTGACGCCACGCATCGCCGCGCGCCGCCAGGATGCCGTCCCATGAGGTGGCTCCCGCTGATCCTGCTCGCAGCCTGTGGAGCGAAGCCCGTGCCGAAGCCTCCGACGTGTGACCGCCCGATCGCCGGCCTCGACGCGCACCTCGTCCCCGGGCGCATCGTGTGGTTCGGCGAGATGCACGGCACCGAGGAGTCGCCTCGCTTCGTCGGCGATGTCGCGTGCCACGCCGCGCGCGGGGGTCGCGTGCAGGTCGGGCTCGAGATCCCGGCGGACGAGCAGCCGCGCCTCGATCGCTACCTGCGCAGCGCGGGCAGCGCCGCGGATCGCGAGGCGCTCGTCGCGGGCACGTTCTGGAGCCAGGCCGATGGGCGCAGCAGCGTCGCGATGGTCGCGCTGATCGAGCGGGTCCGGACGTTGCGCGGCGCCGGTGCGGCGATCGAGCTCGTCGCGTACGACGTGCTCACCCCCGGGCGCGATGCGGCGATGGCCGAGGCGGTCGTGCAGGCGCGCGATGCCGGCGCGATCGTCGTCGCGCTCAGCGGCAACGTGCACTCGCGCCGGATCAAGGGCGTGCCGTGGGACGCCGAGCTCGTGCCCACGGTCGCGCACCTCGTCGCACGCGGCCTGCCGGTGACGACGTTCCTCGACGCGCCGGCAGGCGGCACGATGTGGGCGTGCATCGCGACGGCGGATCACGAGCCGACGTGTGGCGTGCACCCCAATGGCGATCGCGCGGGCTCGGCGACGCCTTGGACACTCGGCCCCGCGCCCGACTCGACGCACGACGGCGTGTACCACGTGGGGCCGACGACCGCGTCGCCACCCGCTCGGCCCGCGGCGCCCATCGCCACGCCGTGAGCGGCGCGCGCGGCGCTCAGCGGGAGAGCGCGTCCATGCGCTTCTTGATCAGCGCGACGTCCTTGGCCTTCGGCACCGCGGTGATGTACGTGCGCAGCGCCTTGACCGCGTTGGCCTTGTCGCCCTTCTGCGCGTACGCGAGCCCGAGGCCGCGATAGCTCGCGACGTAGCCCGGATACATGCCGAGAGCCTGGCGGTAGAGCTTGATCGCCGCGTCGGCATCGCCGGAGAACAGCTTGCGGTTGCCGCTGAAGTACGTGATCCGCGCGGCCGCGATCGAGGCGTCGTCGTTGCCGGTCGCGACGGGTCGCTTCGGCTGCTCGCGCGGCGTCGCAGAGTCGTACTCGAGCACGACCTTCTTGCCGCCGAGCGTGGGCGCCACCGCGCGCCGCGGCGGGGTGGGCGTCGTCGCGACGGGCGGCGGCATCCCGGGCTCGGGCGGCGGCGGCTCGTCGAGGGCCGGCGCGCGGCCACCGGTGACGGGCGGGCGCGATCCGGTCACGGTGGTCGCGGGCTGCGC
>JALZOI010000957.1 GCA_030857245.1 Myxococcota bacterium | reverse complement strand
CGCCCGACCGCCGCGCCCAGCGCCGCCGCCATCGCCTCGGCCGACTCGTACCGGTCGTCCGGCGACTTCGCGAGCGCGCGCGCCACGACGTCCTCGAGCGCGCCGAAATGCTGGCCCGGCGCGAGCTCGTCCATCCGCGGCGGCGTGACCTTGAGGTGCATCGAGCAGACCTCGATGGGGTCGTCCTTCGCCGACACGAACGGCTTCTTGCCGGTCAGCAGCTCGCACAGCAGGATCCCGCAGGCGTAGAGGTCGGCGCGCCTGTCGATCGAGATCCCGCGGATCTGCTCGGGGGCCATGTACGACGGCGTGCCCACGACGATCCCGGTCGTCAGCTTCGAGGACTCCTCGCTCAGCCGGGCCAGCCCGAAGTCGAGGATCTTCACGTGATCGCCGAGCCCGATCTTCTGCGACAGCACGATGTTCGCCGGCTTGATGTCGCGGTGGATGATGCCGTGCTCGTGCGCGTGCGCGAGGCCCGACAGCACCTGGCGGACGATCTCGGCGGACCGCGCGACCGTCAGCGGGCCGCCGGCGATCACCTCCTTGAGGTTCGGGCCGCTGACGAAGTCCATGACGACGAACGGCTTCTCGTCGTGGATGCCGACGTCGAGGACCGCGGCGCAGTGCGGGTGCTCGAGCTTCGCCATCGCCATCGCCTCGAGCTCGAAGCGCTTGCGGCTCGACAGCTCGTTCGGCAGCTCGTCGTGGAGGACCTTGATCGCGACGATGCGGCCCAGCTTGACGCGCTCGGCGCGGTAGACGATGCCCATCGCGCCTTCCGCGATCGGCTCGATCACGCGGTACCGCCCGTCGAGCAGCGCGCCGCTCAGGTTGCCGGATCCGGGATCCACGACGTCGAGAATACTCGCTCGATGCGCGCGATGCCGGCTCGCGGGCGGGGATCGTTCGCCTACCCCGCCCGCCGTCCCATGGTACGAGACCGCCGTGCGCTGGCTCGTCGTCCTGGTCGTCCTCCTCGGGTGCAGCCGTGAGGAGGCCCGCCCGGCCCCGGCGCGGGGCCCGGGCTCCGGCTCGGCGGCCGCGCCGGTCACCACACCGCACCGGCTGGTGTCGCTGACGCCGTCCGCGACCGAGGTCGTCGCCGCGCTCGGCGCGACGTCGGAGCTGGTCGGCGTCGATGCCTACTCGCTGTTCCCGCCCGAGGTCGCGCACCTCCCGAAGGTCGGCAGCTTCCTGACTCCGAACCTCGAGGTCATCCTCGGGCTCGAGCCGACGCTGGTGATCGTCGACGACATCCACAAGCCTGCCGCCGGCGCGCTTCGCGATGCCGGGCTCGCCACCGTCGAGTGCCCGATCCACTCGCTCCCCGACGTCAAGCAGGCGCTGCGCACGGTCGGCGGCCGGCTCGGCCGGACCGCGGAGGCCGAGCGCGTGATCGAGCAGATCGAGGCGGCCATCGTCGCGGCGACGGAGCGGCGCCCGGCGCAGCGGCCGCGCGTGCTCGCCGTGATCGATCGCGAGGCCGGCGGCCTGGGCAACCTCGTCGCGGTCGGCCCCGGCAGCTGGATCGACGAGCTGCTCGCCATCGTCGGCGCCGAGAACGTCCTCGCGGCGTCGGGCGTGCGCTACCCGAAGATCTCGATGGAGGAGGTGCTGCGGTCGCGCCCCGACGTCATCCTCGACATCTCGTTCGCCGCGCGCAGCGGGCTCGGTGCGTGGAGCGGCATCGAGGTGCCCGCGGTGAAGACGGGCCGCGTGGTGGCGCTCAGCGAGGCGTACCTGACCGCGCCGTCACCGCGCGTGGTCGAGGCGCTGCAGGCCCTGGCGACCGCGATCGCGCCGCGGTGATCCCCCGGGTTGTCGACGTCACCCAGTTAGTGTACGTATGACACCATGTTCACGTTCTTCTTCACCGAGGCCTCGCCGTTCTCTCAGTGGTACCGCTGCGCGTTCACCGCGGGCGGGAGCTCCTTCACCTGCGCCGAGCAGTACATGATGCACGGCAAGGCGCTGCTGTTCGCCGACGCGGCGATGGCCGAGAAGATCCTCGCCGCGGACCATCCGCGCCAGCACAAGGCGCTCGGCCGCAAGGTGAAGAACTTCGACGACACGGTGTGGCGCCGCGAGCGCCTCGGGATCGTGAAGGCCGGCAACCGCGCCAAGTTCACGCAGGACCCTGCCCTGCTCGCGCTGCTCCTCGCGACCCGGAACACGACGCTCGTCGAGGCCAGCCCGTACGACAAGATCTGGGGCATCGGGCTCGCCGCTACCGATGCGCGCGCCAGCGATCCCGCGCAGTGGAAGGGCCAGAACCTGCTCGGCAAGGTGCTGACGGAGCTGCGGGACGAGCTGATCGCCGCGGGCTAGGATGCGGCGATGCGGAACCCGATCATCGGCGCCCCCCGGCTGCTCGTCGCGAGCCTGCTCGCGCTCGTGGCGAGCGGCGCTGGCGGGGTCGGCTGCTCCGGCGCGCC
>JALZOI010000956.1 GCA_030857245.1 Myxococcota bacterium | reverse complement strand
CAGCCGGCGCGACCGGCGAGCTCGTCGATCGTGTCGCGGCCGAGCTCGCCGCCACCGGCGACGTCAAGGCCGACCGCGCCCGCGAGGTGCTCGCGCGCCTCGGCAGCGCGCTGGTGTCAGATCCCACGTTCCCGGGACGCAAGCGCCCCGGAGAGGAGTCGCCGTGATCCATCGCCTCGGAGTCGCTCGCTCACCCGCCCTCGCCGTCCCGCTGCCGGTCACGCTCGACGTCGACGCCTGCTACCGCTACTGCGAGGCGCTGTGCCGCGCGCGTCACCAGAACTATCCCGTCGGCTCGATGTTCGCGCGCTCGGAGCTGCGCAAGCACATCTTCGCGCTGTTCGCGTTCGCGCGCGTCGCCGATGACTTCGCCGACGAGAAGGCCTACGAGGGCCGGCGCGCCCGCGAGCTCGACAGCTGGGAAGGCCAGCTCCACGACGCGTATCGCGGCCACGCCCTGCACCCGGTGTTCGTCGCGCTCGCCGACACGGTCGACAAGTTCGCGCTGCCGATCACGGAGTTCACCGAGCTGCTGTCCGGGTTCCGGACAGACCTCGAGCGCCGCCGCTACTCGACGTTCGACGAGCTGCGCAGCTACACGCGGCAGTCGGCCGAGCCGGTCGGCCGCCTGCTCCTCTACATCGGCGGCTACCGCGCGCCCGAGCTCCACGCCTACGCCGAGGATCTCGCGAGCGCGCTCGCCGTCGCGCGCCTGATCCAGGACGTCCCGGCCGACTGGCAGCGGGGCCGGGTCTACCTCCCCGCCGACGACCTCCGCCACTTCGGCGTCAGCGAGACCGACATCGCGAATCGCCGCATCACGCCCGCGATCGGCGCGCTCGTCCGCTACGAGGTCGCGCGCACGCGGGCGCTGTTCGAGCGGGCGCGGCCGCTGGTCGACATCGTCGGTGCGGATCTCGCCGTCGAGCTCGCGCTCACGTGGCATGGCGGCATGCGCATCCTCGACAAGATCGCGTCGGTCGGCGAGCGGCTGTTCGCGGAGCGCCCGCAGCTCGGCACCGCCGACAAGGCGATCGTGCTGTCGCGCGCCATCGCCTGGCGCGGCGAGACGCTGCCGCCGCGCACGCTGCACCTGCTCGGCCGCCTGCTGCGCAAGGCGTAGCGTCCGTCGGGCTCGCGCCCTTCAGGCGGCGGCGGCGAGCTTGTCGACGACGTCGACCACGTGCTCGCTGATCGCGACGCGGTGCAGGCACACGGGCATGCCCACGAGCACGAGGCCCACCTTGTAGTCGTCGCCGTCGTCCTTCAACCACACGCCCTGCGCGCGGAAGCGGTAGCTCTGCTCGCCGTCATCGATCACGATCTCGACCTGCTCGCCGCGCGCCACGTACGGCGCGTTGCGGCAAACGAGCCCCCCGGGTCCCATCTCGATGACCTCGACGCGGTCATGGATGCGGTCGCCGCGCATGATCGCCGAGAGCTGGGTCGCCTGCCGGTGGAAGCGGCGACCCTCGCCGGTGCGCCGATCATCGGCGGGCGGCGCGAACGTCTGCTCGATGCGCGTCATCTGCTCGATCTCGTCCCACTCGAGGCCGACACCCAGCTCGCATTTCCCGATCAGGGTGCGGTACTGAAAGATGAGGTCGGTGAGCATGAGGGGCGAGGTAGCAGGCGGCGTGCCACGCGCGGTCGTGGGTAGCTCCGGGGTAACGCGCTGAAACGACGTCGCTCGCCGCGCTGGTGGTAGCCCCACCTGCCGGGTGTCGCGTCACCAGATCGTGGTCCGCACGACACAACCGTCGTGGTGGCCTCCCAGACGTGGATCGGGGCACTCGACGTGCCGAGATGTGCCAGGGTGTGGGCACAGATGGGTAACGACCTGTTCGCGCAGAGCGCCAAGAAGCGCCTCGTCGGCCAGCCCCTCGCGGAGCGTATGCGCCCGCGATCGCTGGGAGAGATCGTCGGCCAGACCCATCTGGTCGGCCCCGGGCGCATCCTGTCGAACCTCGGCCCCGGCCGTGCCATCCCGTCATTGATCCTGTGGGGGCCGCCTGGGAGCGGGAAGACCACCCTGGCCCGGCTGCTCGGCGAGACCCTGCGGTCCGAGCTGGCGTCGCTGTCGGCCGTGGATGCGGGAGTGAAGGACGTCCGCGAGGCCGTGGCGAAGGCCGCCGAGCGGCGCGACCAGTTCGGTGCGCGGACCCTGCTGTTCATCGACGAGATCCACCGGTTCTCGAAGACCCAGCAGGACGCCCTGCTCCCGCACGTCGAGGCCGGGACCGTGACCCTGATCGGCGCGACCACCGAGAACCCGAGCTTCGGCGTGGTCGCCGCGCTGCTCTCGCGGTGCCGCGTGGTGCGGCTCGAGGCGCTCGCGGAGGAGGAGCTCGGCCTGCTCGCCCAGCGCGCGATCGGCGACCGCGAGCGCGGCCTCGGCGCCCTCGGGGTGACGCTCGACGCGGAGGTCACGGCGCAGCTC
>JALZOI010000315.1 GCA_030857245.1 Myxococcota bacterium | reverse complement strand
GTCGTCGCGTGGCCGGGCAGCCCCGGCTGCGACCGGCTCCTTGCGCGCGGCGCAGCGATCGTCGAGTCGCTCGATGATGTCGACCTCGTGGTGCGCGGCACGCCGCGCCTGCGCCCGCCGATCCAGCTCGATCCCGTTGCCGCCGCCGTTCGCGATGCGATCGCGGCGGGTGCCGTCGGTGTCGACGCGGTCGTCGCCGCCACCGGTCTTTCGCTCCGTGTCGTGCTGCGTGCTCTTCCCAAGCTCGAGAGGTGTTCGTGACCAAGCAAGCCAAGTCCAAGTCCAAGCAGGCGAGCTCGCTCGCCAAGACCGCGTCGAAGGGCAAGGACACCGTGGCCAAGGTCGTCGACAAGGCGAAGGCCGCGGCGAAGGCGCCGGCCAAGGCCACCGAAGCCGAGGCCGACGAGACGAAGACCAAGGTCAAGGCGGCCGCGGCGCCCGCGAAGGCGCTGGCGACGAAGACCTCGGCTCCCAAGAAGCTGTCGAAGTCGGGGAGCAAGACCGTCTCGAAGGGGGCCGCCAAGGCAGCCGCGAAGACCGCCAACGGCAAGGCCAAGGCGAAGGGCAAGGGCGCCGAGCCCGAGCTCGACGAGGCCGACGAGGACGATGGCGACGGCGAGCCGACGCGCAAGCCCAAGAAGGTGAAGCCGGGCTCGGCGCTCGTGGTCGTCGAGTCTCCCGCCAAGGCGAAGACGATCGGCAAGTACCTCGGCGCCGGCTACGTCGTGAAGGCGTCGGTCGGCCACGTCCGCGATCTCCCGAAATCCAAGATCGGCGTCGACTTCGAGAACAACTTCGAGCCGAGCTACGAGGTGCTCGAGGGCAAGAAGAAGGTCGTCGCGGAGATCCGCAAGGCCGCCCGCGAGAACGAGATCGTCTACCTCGCATCGGATCCGGATCGCGAGGGCGAGGCGATCGCGTGGCACCTCTCCGAGGAGATCAAGAGCGTCAACACGAACATGCACCGCGTGTTGATCAACGAGATCACGAAGAAGGGCGTGCACGAGGCGATCGCCGCGCCCCGCAAGATCGACATGAACAAGACCGACGCGCAGCAGGCGCGCCGGATCCTCGATCGCATCGTCGGCTACGAGATCAGCCCCATCCTGTGGAACAAGGTGCAGCGCGGGCTCTCCGCCGGCCGCGTGCAATCGGTCGCCGTGCGGCTGGTGTGCGAGCGCGAGGAAGAGATCAAGGCGTTCATCCCCGAGGAGTACTGGTCGGTCGACATCACGTGTCGCGCGATCGATCCCGTCGCGTCGGCGTCCGCGGGCACGCTCCAGTTCCGGCCGCCGCCCTTCGAGGCGCGGATCTGGCGGTGGAAGGGCGAGAAGGCCGAGCCGAAGACGGCTGACCAGGCCAACGAGATCGCGACCGAGCTCCGCGACGGGCCGGTGACGGTCGCCACCGTCGACAAGAAGGAGCGGCGCAAGAAGCCGCAGGCGCCGTTCATCACGAGCCGCCTGCAGCAGGACGCGGCGCGCAAGCTCCGCTACTCCGCCAAGCGCACGATGGCGCTCGCGCAGCGGCTCTACGAAGGTGTCGAGCTCGGTGACGAGGGCCCGACCGGCCTCATCACCTATATGCGTACGGACTCCACGCGGATCGGCGACGACGCCATGGTCGCGCTCCGCGCGTACATCGGCGAGACGTACGGGCCCGCGTTCCTCCCCGAGCAGCCGAACCAGTACGGCAACAAGGCGCGCGCGCAGGACGCCCACGAGGCGATCCGGCCGACGTTGATGGAGTGGACGCCCGAGAAGGTCGCCGTCGCGCTCGCCGAGCACCCCGAGGGCAACGAGCTCGTGAAGCTCTACACCCTGATCTGGCAGCGCTTCGTGGCGTCGCAGATGGTGCCGGCCGTGTACGACGCCACGACGATCGACATGGAGCGCGGGCAGGCGATGCTGCGCGCGACCGGTCAGGTCATGAAGTTCGCCGGCTACACGAAGGTGTACGAGGTCGCCGAGACCGACGACCTCAAGGCCGAGGCCGCGGAGTCCGCGGACAAGCTGCTCCCGCCGATGGAGGTCGGCGACGCGATCACGCTCGAGTCGGTGCGGCCCGAGCAGCACTTCACGCAGCCGCCGCCGCGGTTCTCCGAGGCGTCGCTCGTCAAGGAGCTCGAGGAGAAGGGCATCGGCCGGCCGTCGACGTACGCGGCGATCATGTCGACGATCGTTGATCGCGGCTACGTCGAGAAGAAGGAGGCGCGGTTCTGGCCCACCGAGCTCGGCGTGCTCGTCAACGGGCTGCTCGTCGCGAGCTTCCCCGAGATCGTGTCGGCGGACTTCACCGCGAAGATGGAGTCCGATCTCGACAAGGTCGAGGAGGGCAACGAGGACTGGCGCAAGCTGCTCGGCGGCTTCTACACGCCTTTCAAGCTCGAGCTCGAGACGGCGCGCACCGAGATGCGCGACGTCAAGCGCGAGGAGATCGCGACCGAGTGGGTCTGCGAGAAGTGCGGCAAGGCGATGGTGATCAAGTGGGGGCGCAACGGCTCGTTCCTCGCGTGCGTCGGATACCAGCCGGCGCCGCGCGGCAAGAAGAAGGAGCCCGTCGAGGGCGCCGAGCCCGCGCCGGTCTCGTGCCGCAACACCGGGGAGGTCGTGAAGAACCTGGACGGCACGTGGGAGAAGGTCCCCGCGCAGACGACCGACGAGATCTGCGAGGTCTGCCAGGCACCGATGACGATCAAGCGGGGCCGGTTCGGCAGCTTCCTCGCCTGCACGCGGTATCCGGACTGCAAGACCACCAAGCCGATCTCGCTCGGCGTGAAGTGCCCGAAGGTGGGCTGCGGCGGGTTCCTCGCCGAGAAGCGATCGCGCCGCGGCAAGCCGTTCTACGGTTGCTCGAACTGGGCGAAGAAGCAGTGCGACTTCGTCGCGTGGGACAAGCCGATCCCGCAGCCGTGTCCGATCTGCAGCGCCAAGTTCGTCGTCAAGAAGGAGAACAAGAGCGGCGTCACGCTCCGCTGCATGGAGTGCGACTGGAAGCAGGGCCAGGACGACACCGAGGAGAACGCTGCTTGATCACCCCCGCCGGGCGGACCGCGGCCGTCGCGGCTGCCGGCAGGTAACGGTCGATGCGAGATCCGGCTGCGCTCCTCGAGGCGCTCGTCGCGCAGCCCGACGATCTCGAGACGCTGCGGGTCTACGCCGACGTCCTGCTCGAGCACGGCGATCTCCGCGGTGAGCTCATCGGCGTGCAGCTCGCACGGCTCGCCGGCGATACGCCGGAGCTGCGGGCGCGCGAGGCCGAGCTGGTCGATCACGTCGAGCCCGAGCTCCAGGGAGCGCTGGCCTCCACCAGCGTGCTCAAGGGGACCTGGAAGCTCGGCTTCCTCGATCGGCTGATGATCCAGCAGGTCGGCGACGAACCGATCGAGGCCACGTTGATCCAGCTCGCGGCGCAGCCGGCGGCCCGGCGGTTGCGCCGGATCGCGATCTACGCCGTGGCGATGGTGCGCGGTGGGGAGCTCGCTCCGGCGATCACCGAGCTGGCGCGGCTGGCTCCGGCGTTCCCGCGGCTGACCGCGATCGCCTTGTCGATCGGCAGCGGAGGCTCCGCCGATCCTGATCCGCAGGGCACCGCCGGCGCTCTCGCCCCGCTCGCGCAGGCCTATCCCGGGCTCGAGGAGATCGCGCTCGGCAGCCGGCCGTTCCAGCTCTGCGACCTCGCGTTGCCCGCGCTCCGTCACCTGTGGATCCAGGAGGTCCGCCCCGGCGATGTCGCCGCGCTCGCTGCCGCCCGGCTGCCCGCCCTCGAGGAGCTCGACCTCTGGTTCGGCGCGTGGGCCGTGGCGGATCCGGCGGCGCTGCTCGAGCCGCTGCTCGGCCGCGTGCAACCGGCGCTCGTCACGCTCGCGATCGGTGCGGCACCCGCGAATGTGTTGCAGCACCTCGCGCGGGCCGTGCCGGGGTCGACCCTCGCGCAGCGCGTGCGCGTGCTCGCGTTCCGCCGCAGCGTGCTCGATGACGCGTGCGTCCAGCACCTGGTCGCCTGGGCGCCCCGGCTGCGTGCGCTCGAGCGGCTCGAGGTCGCGGGGCGCCGGCTGTCCGTGGGCGGGCGGCGGCTCCTCGAGCAGACGTTCGGCGCGACCCTCGTGGTCCGCTGATGCTAGGTTGCCCCGCGATGCGTGATCCAGACGTCACCGTGGTCGGCGGCGGCATGGCCGGTAGCGAGGCTGCGTGGCAGCTCGCCGAGGCCGGCCTCCACGTCGCGCTCGTCGAGATGAAGCCGTCGGCGATGTCGCCCGCGCACCAGTCTCCGCTGCTCGGCGAGCTCGTGTGCAGCAACTCGCTGCGCTCCGATGACCCGACGGCGCCCGCGGGGCTGCTCAAGCAGGAGCTCCGCGCGTGCGGGTCGATGGTGATCGCGTGCGCCGATCAGCACCGCGTGCCGGCAGGGCAGGCGCTCGCGGTCGAGCGCTTCGGGTTCGCGCGCGCCATCACGCAGCGCCTCGCGCTGCACCCGCGGATCCGGATCGAGCGCCGCCGGCTCGAGGAGCTGCCGGTCGGGCCGGTGATCGTCGCGACGGGCCCGCTGACCGAGGGCGCGCTCGCCGACGTCATCCGCAACGAGCTGGGCGGCGACCGGATGTACTTCTACGACGCGATCGCGCCGATCGTCGCGGCCGATTCGATCGACTGGGACTTCGCCTTCAAGGCGTCGCGGTGGGGCCGCGATGGCGCGCCGGTCGACGGTGCTCCGGCGGGCCCGCCGGCTGCCGACCCCGAGTCCCCGGCGGATGCCGAGACCGCCGACGCGGCGGCGGGCGGTGACGTCGGCGTCGGCGACTACGTCAACTGCCCGCTCAACAAGGCGCAGTACGAGGACTTCATCGAGGCCGTCAACGCGGGCCGCAAGGTGCTACCGCACGACTTCGAGGAGCCGAAGTACTTCGAGAGCTGCATGCCGATCGAGGTGATGGCGGAGCGCGGCGCGCAGACGCTGCGGTTCGGGCCGATGCGCCCGATCGGCTTGCGCGATCCGCGCACCGGCTACCGGCCGTGGGCGGTGGTCCAGCTGCGGCCCGAGAACAAGTACCTCACCGCGTACAACCTCGTGGGCTTCCAGACCCGGCTCGCGTACCCCGAGCAGCAGCGGATCTTCGCGATGGTGCCGGCGCTCCACAAGGCGGAGTTCCTGCGGTTCGGCTCGATCCATCGCAACACGTACATCGACGCGCCCGCGCGGCTCGGCGCGCGCTTCGAGCTCACGTCGAAGCCCGAGATCCGGTTCGCCGGCCTGCTCACGGGCGTCGAGGGCTACATCGAATCCTGCGCGATGGGCCTCGTCGTCGGCTGGATGCTGGCGAGCGAGCTCACCGGCCGCGCCGCGCCGCCGCCGCCCCCGACCACGATGCTCGGTGGTCTCTACAACCACGTGACGATGCCGCGCGAGGCCAACTACAAGTACGGCCCGACCAACGTCAACTACGGCCTGCTGCCGCCGCTCCCCGGGGTCCGCAAGGACAACCGCAAGCCGCGCATGGCCGAGCGCGCGCGCGCCGACCTCGCATCGTGGCTCGGCGCTGTCACCGTCCGCGCGGCCTGACCCGCGCGGATTTTGCCGCCAGGGGACGCCAAGGAAGGTTCAGCGGACCCGGTTCGTTCGTTCCTTGGAGCTTTGTTCGGTGGTGCAACCGGGATGTTGAGCGACGTACTGGTCACGTGCGGTCCGCGTGTGAATCTCCGATCCTGATCCTTGGCGGCCCTTGGCGGCCTTGGCGGCCAATCTCCGGGTCTGGGCCTCCGCTCCGCGTGTCCCCGCGCTCAGGCGGCGGCGCGGGGGAGCGGGTCCTGGAAGCCCATCGCGTGGAGGATGCGATCCATCTCGGGGGGCGGGACGCTGCCGCCGGTCGCGCGCGGGTGGCCGTTGGCGAACTCGCCCTCGACGGCGCCGAGGCCGAGCCCGCGGAGGAACGCGAGCAGATCGACGTCGGCCGCGCAGCGCAGCGCGAAGTTGACGCGGCCGGGCAGGTAGCCGTCGTTGGCGACCATGACGATCTTGGGCGCGAGCCGCGCGGTCCAGCGCTGTGCGATCAGCGGATGGATCTGGGCGCCCGACGAGAACCGGATGACCGCGACGTTGCCGGCGACCCGCGGCGCGACCCGTGCCACGCGCGCGACCTCGGCCTTGACCTCGGCGCGGCAGGCGGCGAGCTCGGCGACCGCGGGCAGCCGCGCCTTCGCGATGTCGGCCGGCTCGCGCGCGGCGAGCAGGATCTCGAGCGCGAGCTCGGGACGGTAGCGAGCGGCGCGCCGGGCCGCGTTGATCAGCGACACGGTCTCGCGGATGTGCGTCTTCGGGAAGCGCGCGGCGGCGGCGAGCTCGGCATCGAACGGATGCGCATCGCCGAGGTCGCCGACCGTCGCGATCCGCGCGAGCCACGCGAGGTCGTCGAGGTCGACGAGGGTGCGCAGCAGCTGGTACGTCAGCAACCCCGTCGGCGCGACGGGCTCGCGCCCGGCGGCGCTCACGAAGATCACGCCGGTCGGGACGTGCGTCGCGTCGTGGTGATCGATCACGATCGTCGGGAGCCCCTCGACGATCGGGCCGGCCCGGCTGCCCATGTCGAGGACGACGAGCGCGTCTGCGACGATCGCCGTCAGGCGCTCGCGCATGGCCGGCGTGTGGACGTGCTCGCCTTTGCCGGGCAGGCACGCGATCGGAACCCCCCCGAGCCGCTCAATCGCGCGGATCGCGAGCGCGCTCGCGCCGAGGCCGTCGACGTCGCGATCGGGTGCGACGATCACGCGCCCGCCCTCGGCGGTGACCGCGGCGAGTAACTTCTGCGCGCGCCGGATCTCCAAGGCGGGTGCCGGCCAGTCCGACGAGCGTTTCGTCATCTTCGTCCTACGGTGGCACTATGGTCCGCCTCGGCCTCTGCTGCACGTTCCGCGACGAGCCGATCAAGTTCCGCACGACGACGGTGAAGTACGTCTCGGGCCTCGATCGCGACACGCGGCCCGGCTTCCTCAACGAGCTCGCGCTCCACAACGCTCGCGCGCTCGACGCGGCGATCGCATGGTGCGCCGCGAACGGCATCGGCGCGTTCCGCGTCAACAGCGGGCTGCTCCCCGTGATCACCCACCCGGAGGTGGGCTGGCGCCTCGATGGGCCCGAGGGCGCCGGCGTCAGCGCGCTGCTGCGCGCCGCCGGTGAGCGGGCCCGCGCCGCGCAGATCCGCTTGAGCTTCCACCCCGATCAGTTCGTCGTGCCGGGCTCGATGCACCCCGCGGTCGTCGCCAGCTCGCTCGCCGAGCTGGAGTACCAGGCCGAGGTCGCCGAGCTGATCGGCGCGGAGCAGCTGACGATCCACGGCGGCGGCGCGCAGGGCGGCAAGCCGGCGAGCCTCGCACGGCTCGCGGCGGGCCTCGTGCGGTTGTCTCCGCGCGCGCGCCGCCGCGTGGTCCTCGAGAATGATGATCGGACGTACACCGTCGAGGATCTGCTGCCGGTGTGTCGCGAGCTCGGCATCCCGCTGATCTACGACGTCCACCACCATCGCTGTAACCCCGACGCGCTCTCGGTCGAGGACGCCACGCGCCTCGCCTCGGCTACGTGGGGGGAGCGCGAGCCGTGGATGCACCTGTCGAGTCCGATCGATGGCTGGCAGGGCGGAGACCCGCGGCCGCACGCCGACTACATCAAGCCCGCCGACTTCCCGGCGAGCTGGCTCGGTCAGCGGATCACGATCGACATCGAGGCGAAGGCCAAGGAGCACGCGGTGCTCCGGCTGCTCAGGTGGGTGCGTCGGGCCGAGGCCGCCGCGCCGGCGCCGCGCCGTGCCCGGCGTACGGCCTGATCGGCGCGCGCCGCGGATGACCGGCGCGAGCCCGGTGGTACGGTCGGGCGGTGAAGCGACTCCTCGGCAAGTTCGCGATCGTGACGGGTGGCTCGAGCGGCATCGGCGCGGCCTGCGCCGAGGCGCTCGCGACCGAAGGTGCGGCGGTGCTGGCCTGCGGCCGCCGGTTCGCGAGCCACGCGGCGCCGGTATCGACGGCGACCGGCGCGGCGCGCGGCGCCACCAGGAG
>JALZOI010000314.1 GCA_030857245.1 Myxococcota bacterium | reverse complement strand
CGGCGTAGGCGGCGCTCGCGGCGGCGAGCCCGGCCGACAGCGAGAGCGCCGCGCCGCGCTCCTCGGCGGAGAGGTAGGCGTTACGCGACGACAGCGCGAGCCCGTCGGGTTCCCGGACGATCGGGATGCTCGCGACGTCGATCGCGAAGTCGAGGTCCCGGACCATGCGGCGGATGATCGCGAGCTGCTGGTAGTCCTTCTCGCCGAACACCGCGACGTGGGGCAGCGTGGCGTTGAACAGCTTCGTCACCACCGTCGCGACGCCGGCGAAGTGACCCGGCCGGCTCGCGCCGCACAGCGGCTTCGCGAGCTCGCGGACCTCGACGAAGGTCTGGCTGCCGGCCGCATACATCGCGGCCGCGTCGGGACAGAACGCGAGATCGACCCCGCACGCGCGGGCCTTCGCGAGATCTCCCGCCTCGTCGCGGGGGTACTTCGAGAGGTCCTCGGTCGGGCCGAACTGCGTCGGGTTGACGAAGATCGTGAGGATCACGACGTCGGCCTTCGCACGCGCGGCCCGCACCAGCGCGAGGTGTCCTTCGTGGAGCGCACCCATCGTCGGCACCACGGCGATCCGACGGCCGTCGCGGCGGAGGTCCTCGACGCGCGCACGCATCGCGGCCGGAGCGCGATAGATCTCGAACGGGATGTCCACGCGGAGATGCTACCGCGCCTAGCAGCGCATCGCGGACATGCAGTCCTGGACGCTCGTCATCATGCCCATGATGGTCGACGAATCCAGGTCGTCCGAGCAGCTGAGAGCGTCGATGGTGGCGAGGCAACGCTGGGCGGCGCCGCAGGTCGGAGCGGGCTGGTTCGGGAAGCTCTGCTGCAGCGTCTGGCACATCGACTTCATCATCGGATCCGCGGTGCCGCACGAGGTGAGGCGATCGCACGCCTTGTGGAACATCGCGGTCATCATCGCCAGGCTGCGCGTGCCACCGAGCGAGCCGAGCCCGCCGCCGCGGCTCCCGAACGGATCGCGCAGCGAGCCCCGGTTGTTCGGGTCAGCGGGATCATCGGGATCGATGTCGTCGATGTCGGGCGCGATCCCCGGCGCGGGCGCGGGATCGGGTGCGCCGCCGCGCTTGTTGGTCCACGGGTCGACGCCACCTTGTGGGCCGCCGCCCCCCGTCGACGGCGGCATCGGGTTGGTGTCCATGCGCTCGGGCGCGGGCGGCGGCGCGAGCGTGCCGGCGTTTGCCTTCGTCGCGTCGCTCGGGGGCCACACCATCAGCACGACCGCCGCGACGATCGCGACCACCGCGATGGCGATCACGATCACCGGCCAGCTCTTCCAGGTCACCGGGCGGGGCTGGGACGCGTACATCGTCCCGGTCGGGCGCGGCGGCAGAACCATCTGCGAAGGCTCCTCGGTCCGCGCCGCGATCGGCACCGCGAGGTGCGCGTTCGCGGGATGCACGCGGACGGCCTCGCCATGCGGATGGACGGCGGCTGGGCCGGCATGCGTGACGTGGCCGACGTGCGAGAGGTGACCCGCGGGGGCCGTCGGCGCCGGACCCGCAAACCCGCCGGCGGTGACCGCGCCGACGTACGGATGCGGCTGGGCGCCGGTGCCGAGGAGCGAGGGCAGGGTGGCGGCGGCGGCGGGTCGTGAGGACCGGCGCGCGCTGAGGTCTTCCTTGCAGTGCTTGCAGCGGCCGGCGATGGGATGGATCAGACCACCACACAGCGGGCACGGAATCCGGGCATCAGCAGGACCAGTCGCTCGAGCCGCTGCAGCCATGTCACCACATGCTGCCAGGTTACCCGGGGGATGCAAAGCCAAGTACGCACCCCCGGGACCGAACCCAGGGGTGTGGAGACCACCCGCGCCGAGGCTGGGCCTGCAGGAATTTGAATCACGTTGCCAAGGGCGCACGGTCACCGCACAGTGGCGCGAATGCCAGCACCCGTCCCGCCTCGCGTCGCCGAGCACGAGGTCACCGTCGAGGGCCTGGATCCCCGGCACGACGGCGTCCGGATCGCGCAGCTCTCCGACATCCACGTCGGGAACCTGACGCCGCGCTCGCACGTCCGCGCGGCGATCGCCGCCGCGAACGCCGCGAAGCCCGACCTCATCGTGATGACGGGCGATTACGTGTGCTGGAAGCGGCACGAGGTCGCGCTCGCCGCCGAGCAGCTCGCCGGTCTCGAGGCGCCGCGCGTGCTGGCCGTCCTCGGCAACCACGACTACTTCGTGTGGGGCTCCGGGATGCGGGCGGCGCTCGAGAACAACGGCTACGAGGTGCTCCGCAACCAGACGACGATCGCGCAGGTGCGCGGCGCGCCGCTGGCGGTGGTCGGGGTCGATGACCCGGTCACGCGCCACGACGACCTGGATGCCGCGTTCGCGGGTGCGCCGCCGAAGATCACGCGCGTCGTGCTCTGCCACGCGCCCGACCGCGCCCCGAACATCGCGGAGCGCGGCGCAGACCTCGTGCTCAGCGGCCACACCCACGGCGGGCAGATGTACGTGAAGGGGATCACCGATCGGATCATGAAGAAGATCGGCCTCAACTACCGCCGCGGGATGTACGAGGTCGGGACGGCGCAGAAGTCGCTGCTGTACGTGACGCCGGGGATCGGCTTCTCGGGCGTCACCCGACGCTTCGGCGAGGGGACCCACGCGGAGGTCGCCGTGCTGACGTTGCGGGCTGCCTGAGCGTGCCGTCCGGCGTGCGGCGTGCCCGTGATCGCCGACGCCGTGATCCGGGACATGTCGCCGCCGGCGACGGCTCTGGTAGGGTCCACCGATGTCTCGTCTCCTCGTGTGCGTGTTCCTCCTGGCGGCGTGTAGCGATGGCAACGGCGGGGCGGTCGACGCGTCGATCACCGTCGACATCGACAACGGGTCGTGCGGCGATCAGCTGCGGTTCACCGGCGAGCTGATCGACTGGGACTCCACCGACGCGGCGTTCTGCGGCGTCAACGCCGCGGAGCTCGAAGGCGGCGGCGCGATGGACTCGACCGCGCCGAACGGGCGCTTCGATCTCTGCATCCCGCGCAGCGGGCCGACCCAGCTCGCGGTGACGCACGCGGCCGGCAACTCGCAGTGCGCGTCGCCGCCCGCGCCGTACACGCTGCCCGGCCTCGCCGTCGCGAACCCCGCCGTCATCCAGGCCGGCGCGTTCTGGAGCGCGCGGACGTTCACCAGCGCCCGGCAGGCCACGGTGTTCCAGATGGCGGGCCTGACGTTCGATCCCGCGAAGGCGCACGTCGTCGTCCATGTCGACGGCACGCCGCGCGCCGTCGCGATCCTCGCGTCGCACGGGACCGCGCAGGCGTTCAGCGGGACCGCGTGGGCTCCGGGCGAGACCGGCCGCGACGTGTTCTTCCCGAACGTCGACCTCGGCGGCGGCTCGACGACGGTGAGCGTCGTCGGCGGTGCGCTCGGCACCGGCTCCATCCCGCTGCAGGCCGGGACGATCACGTACGTGACGGTCACGAATCGCTGAAGCCCGCGCTCGAGGCGGCGCGCGCGCCGCTGCGAGCCTAGCCGGTCGCCCCGCGCTGCACCACGATCGTCATCCGCTCGTCGCGGTGATCGCGATACATGCGGAGCGCGTGCTCGCCCGCGGGGGTCGCGCGCCACGCCGTGATCTGCGCGCGCGTCGCGGCGGGGTAGCCATCGATCGGCGGCAGTGCGGACGGGTGCTCGCGCGGCAGCAGCACCGGGGCGGCGAGCGCCGCGAACGTCAGGTCGGCGACGGTGAAGCGATCGCCGAGCAGGAAGCGGCGGCCATCACCGAGCTGCTGGGCGATCCGCGAGAACGTGTCCTCGATCTTGACGCGCGAGCGCTCGGCACCGGCGGCGTCGATCTTGAGGCTGCGGCTCAGGTAGCCGACCGCGAGCGGTCGGGTGGCCTTGAGCGCGAACCGCTCCCAGCCCGGCACGTCGCGCGTCAAGAGATCCGTGAGGTCCTTGCGCGGCAGCACCTGGAAGTACGCCCAGCGCCGCGTCGCCGGGCCGAGGTGGGTGTCGAGGTCGTCCTCGAGCATCAGCGCGTCGGCGCGGAGCGCGGGGTCCGCCGGCAACAGCGCGCCGGGGCGGTGGGCGTCGGCCCAGCCCACGATGTCCGTCGAGTCGGCGACCACCGTCGTGCCGTCGACGAGCACCGGCACGCTGCGGCTGCCGCCGGCGCGCCGCGTCGGGAGGTAATGGAACAGCGGCAGGTGCGCGTCCTCCTCGTAGGGCAGGTCGCAGCGGTCGAGCGCCCAGCGGGCCTTCTCGCAGTAGTGCGAGAACGGGATCGTGATCAGTCGCGTGGCCATGCTGCGTCATACCAGCCCGGGCGGCGCGCAGGTTGACCCTGACGCTTGCTCCTCCTAGCTTCCAGGAGGTCACGTCATGAGCCTCCCTCTCGTTGCCGGCCTGGTCCTCGTCACGCTCGCGCTGGGCTATCGCTTCTACGGGCGGTTCATCTCCCGGCAGTTCGCGCTCTCGAAGACGACGCCGACGCCGGCGCACCGCCTCGAGGATGGCGTCGACTTCGTCCCGACCAAGCCGTTCTACCTGTTCGGCCAGCACTTCAGCGCGATCGCGGCGGCCGGCCCGATCGTCGGGCCGATCCTCGCCGGCCAGCAGTTCGGCTGGGCGCCGGCGCTGCTGTGGATCGTGTTCGGCGTGATCTTCATCGGCGCCGTCCACGACTTCACCGCGCTCGTCGCGTCGGTGCGCCACGACGCGAAGTCGATCGCCGAGGTCGTGAAGCAGAACCTCGGCTCGCGCGCGTGGCTCGCGATCCTCGGGTTCATGTGGCTCGCGCTGGTCTACGTCATCGTCGCGTTCGTCGACGTCACCGCGAGCACGTTCGTCACCGGCGACGCCGACGCGCAGGGCCTCGACTTCCGCTTCAACCAGGGCGGCGCGGTCGCGCTCGCGGCGATGCTCTACCTGCTGCTCGCGCTCGTGATGGGCGTGGTCCAGCGCTACCTGAAGGCGCCGCTCTGGCTCACGACGATCATCTTCGTGCCGCTGGCGTTCGCGGTCGTCTGGCTCGGCAGCCAGTACTCGACGGTCCTGCTCGCCGACTGGCGAACGTGGGTGCTGCTGATCATGGCGTACTGCTTCCTCGCGTCGCTCGCGCCGATGTGGCTGCTGCTGCAGCCGCGTGGTTACCTCGGCGGCTTCGTGCTGTACGCCGCGCTCGCCGTCGGCACCATCGGGATCTTCTTCGGCGGCTTCGAGATCCAGCGCCCGGCGTTCCGCGGCTTCGATACCGGCGGCGACACCGGCCTGCTGTTCCCGTTCCTGTTCGTGACGATCGCGTGCGGTGCGTGCTCGGGCTTCCACGGCCTCGTGTGCTCGGGAACCACATCCAAGCAGATCGATCGCGAGGATCACTGCCACCCGATCGGCTACGGCGCGATGCTGCTCGAGGCGTTCGTCGCGGTGATCGCGCTCGCCACGATCATGATCGTCGCGCCCGGCGGCCCGAACCAGGGGCCGAACGCGATCTACGCGAGCGGCCTCGGCGCGTTCCTCGAACGCATCCTCGGCATCGATCCGCTCGTCGCGACCACGTTCGGCGCGATGGCGCTCTCGACGTTCATCTTCGACACGCTCGACAGCGCGACCCGGCTCGGGCGCTACATCTTGCAGGAGCTGTCGGGACGCAACGATCGCGTGACCGCGTACGCCGCGACGGCGGCCACCGTCGGGGTGCCGCTGCTGTTCCTGCTCGCCGCCGACCAGGGCAGCTACAAGCTGTTCTGGACGCTGTTCGGGACGTCGAACCAGCTGCTCGCCGCGCTCTCCCTGCTGGCGATCACGGTGTGGCTCCGCAAGCTCGGCAAGCCGGTGTGGTTCACGCTGGCGCCGATGCTGCTCGTGTTCGCGGTGACCCTCGTGTCGCTCGTGCTCCAGATCCGTTTCCTCGCCCGTGCCACGTTCGGGACGGCGCCGTGGATCAACGGGCTCGTGTCGGTGGTGCTGCTCGCGCTCGCGCTCGTGCTCGTCGGCTATGCGGCCCGCGCCTGGCGCACGGGTGCGCGACCGCCGAACGGACTCGGCGGCTGAGCCCCGCGCGGCTGCTCAGCGCCGCGCCATCGCGCCGCGCATCATGTCGCTGAACCCGCCCTGGCCCTCGGCGAGCATGACGTCGAGCTCGCGGCCGACGCCGCGCACCTTCTTGCGGGCCGGGAACGCGAGGACCGAGGCGATGAACAGCGTGATCGTCAGCGAGATCCGGATGCTCGCCATCCCGACCCAGCCGCCCAGCCCGAACGACAGCACGCTCAGCCGCAGCAGCGTGCCGAGTGGCTCGCCGACGTCGGAGAACAGGCGGCGCGGCGCGGGCGGCCCACTCTGGGTGCGGGCGAGCGCACGGCTCGGCTCGACGTGGCGAGGCTCTGGCGGGCGGCTCTTCGCGAGCAGCGCGACGACGTCCCGGGCCCGCTGCGGGCGCTTGTCGGGGTCCGGATCGGTCATCTCCGTGAGTACGTGGCGGAGCGCTGGATCGAGCGAGGGCAGGTGCTTGTCGAGGTTCATCCGCAGCCCCTTGCGCGGGACATCCTCGGGCTCGATGCCGCCGGCGAGTGCGACGATCGTGGCGCCGAGCGCGTAGATGTCGGTCGCCGCCGTGGCCTGGCCATGCAGCTGCTCGGGTGCCATGTAGCCGAACGTCCCCACGATGGTCGAGCCACCGTTGTCGCGCGCGGCCTCGAGCACGCCGCCGAAATCGACGAGCGCGATCCGACCGTCCGGAGCGCGGACGAGGTTGCTCGGCTTGATGTCGCGATGGACGACCGCCGGCGTGCGGGTGTGCAGGTAGTCGAGCACCTCGAGGCTGCGGATCAGCACGTCGCGGAGCTCGAGCTGCGAGAGTCGGCGGCGGGCGACGAGGTCGCGCAGGTTGTCGCCCGGCACGCGCTGCATCACGAGGTTGAAGGTGCCCGATGGCTCCTCGATCGTCGCGAGGTGGCGCGGGACCCCGGCGTGCCGGAGCTGGGACAGCACCTTGGCCTCGCGCTCGAACAGCTCGAACGACTTCCAGGTCGTGCGCGGCGTCAGCCGCTTGACCACGACCTCGCGCTCGTCGGCACCCTTCGCCTTGTCATCGCGGGCGAGGAAGATCTCGCCCTGCGAACCCTTCCCGAGCCTGGGCCCGAGCCGGTATCGACCGCCGAGCAGCGGTCCATCGAAGGCCATGCGCCTTGATAGCAAGGATCGCGCGGTCGCGACGCTACTCGTCGCGCAGGAAGTGGCAGGTATACCCGTCCGGCCGGCGCTGCAGGTAGTCCTGGTGATCGGGGTCGGCGGGTGCGAACGCACCGGCGGCGACGACCTCGGTGACGATCGGCGCCTGCCAGCGGCCGCTCGCCGCGACCCGCTCCTTGACGTGCTCGGCGGTCGCTCGCTGTGCCTCGGAGGTGAAGAAGATCGCCGAGCGGTACTGCGGGCCGACGTCGTTGCCCTGGCGGTGCTTCGTCGTGGGGTCGTGCATCCGGAAGTACCAGTCCTCGAGCAGCGTGGCGTAGCGGAGCTGCGCGGGATCGAAGACGACGCGCACGGCCTCGGCACCGGCGACGTAGCCGACCTCGGTATCGGCGACGCCGGGGATCTTGCGCAGCAGCTCCTCCATGCCCCAGAAGCAGCCGCCCGCGAGCAGCGCGACCTCGAAGCTCGCGGGCACGGGGGACAGCATCGGCTTGGCGGGCGGCGACGCGCGATCTTCGCGGGCACACCCGAGGAGCAAGACGGCGAGGAGGAGGAGGCGCATGGGGTGGGCTACGCCAGCTACCGTAGCCCGTTACGCGCGGGTGTCACGTCCGCGTGACGAGCAGCCCGCCGGGCTCGCAACGGGCGCCGGCGCGCTCGAGCGGCTGGCGGAGCCCCAGCATCGATCGGATCGGATCGGATCGGATCGGATCGGATCGGATCGGATCGGATCGGATCGGATCGGCGCCCGTCCTCCCAAACCTAAATTCAAAACTTCCGAAAACCGAAGCGTGGGGTCGTGGCGTCAGCGCGCTGAGCCGTGTGGTGAGGCGCGACGCAACCTGCGCCGTCCGCGCGTGCGGCTCTCCACACGGGTCTGCGC
>JALZOI010000955.1 GCA_030857245.1 Myxococcota bacterium | reverse complement strand
GCCCAGCCGCTGTTCGCCACCCAGGCGCGGGTCGCCGCCGATCGGCTCGCGGCGCGGCGCGCGCGCCGGCTCGCGCATGATCCCGAGCAGCTCGCGCGCAGCCTCGAGGTGATGGGGCTGGCGGAGATGCCCGCCTACCACGCGGCCGTCACGCCCGAGCGCTGCGCGCTGATCGCCGGCGCCGACGATCCGAAGTTCCTCGCGATCGCGCGCTCGCTCGCCGCGCCGCTCGAGATCATCGCGGGCGCGGGCCACGATCCGACGCTCGAGCAGCCGGCGGCGCTGGCCGCGGCGATCGAGCGCCACCTCGCGCGCTGGCTCAGTTCCCCGGCCCGATCGTGAACAGCGCGCGCAGCTCGTCGGTGATCCGCTGCGGGCGGCCACTCGTCAGCGAGATCAGCGCCCACGTGGTCGCGCCGCGCGCCACGACCTGATCGCCGCGCCGCAGCTCGGTGCGGCGGATGCACGAGGCCGGGCGCCAGTCGTCGACCCAGGTCTCGGCGATCAGCTGCTCGCCCTCGAGGACCTGCGCGACGTAGTCGATCTCGTGGCGGCGCACGACGAACACCGCACCGTACGCGCGGTACTGCGGATGATCCCAGCCGAGCGACCGCGAGTGCGCCATCGCGACGTCGAGCACCCAGCGGACATAGACCAGGTTCGAGACGTGGCCCAGCTCGTCGATGTCGGCGGACGCCGCGGTGATGGGCAGGCGGAACCGCCCGGCAGGCTGTGAGGACACGGTCGCGGACTCTACAGGAACGGTGGACCGGGCGACACGAGTGGGCTCGGCGCGCTACCGGAGCTGGGCGGCCGCGCGGTCATCGCCGTCGAGCCTGATCGTGTGGGCGCCCGGTGAGATCGGCGGCAGCCCGTCGGGCGTGATCGCACTGACCGCGGGCAGCCGCCCGACCTCGCCGGTGATCAGCCGGGCGCCGCGCTGGAACGTCAGCCAGGACCAGCCCCACTGCAGCATGACGAGCACGCGGTTCTTGAAGCCGACGAGGAACATCACGTGGACCGCCCACCACATCAGCCAGGCGATCAGGCCATGGATCGCGACCCGCTTCGTCGCGACGACCGCGGAGGCGCGGCCGATCGTCGCCATGTTGCCCTTGTCGTGATAGCGGAAGGGCGGTCGCGCCGCCGGTGTTGAAGCGCCGGCGCGGACCTCGGACGCGATGATCCTGGCGGCGTGCTTGCCGCCCTGGATCGCACCCTGCGCGACGCCGGGGACCTGCGCGCCGTCGGAGACCACCTTCGCGAGATCACCGATCACGAAGACCTCCGGATACCCGGGCACCGACAGATCGGGGGCGACCTCGACGCGGCCGGCGCGATCGCGCGGGGCGGTCAGCGTCGCGCCGAGCGGCGAGGCCTGGACGCCGGCCGCCCACAGCACGGTGCGCGTGCCGATCCGCTCCTCGGTCGCGCCGCTCTGCACCGTCACCCCGCGCTCGTCGATCCCGGTGACCATCGTGCGGACCCGCACCGTGACGCTCCGCTTCTCCAGCGAGCGAGCCGCCGCCTCCGACAGCTTGGGCGGATAGCTCGAGAGCACGCGCTCGCCGGCCTCGAACAGCACCACGCGGACCTCCGTGGGATCGATGCTGCGGAAGTCGTTGGCGAGCGTGTGCAGCCCGATCTCGCCGAGCGCGCCCGCCAGCTCGACGCCGGTGGGCCCGCCCCCGATCACCGCGAAGGTCAGCCACTCACGCTGCGCGACCGGATCGGCCTCGCGCTCCGCGGCCTCGTAGGCGAGGAAGATCCGCCGCCGGATCTCGGTCGCGTCCTCGATCGACTTGAGCCCGGGCGCGAGCGCTTCCCAGTCCTTGCCGAAGTACGAGTGCGTCGCACCCGTCGCCACGATCAGGTAGTCGTAGCGCAGCAGGCCACCGTCGATCACGACGGTGCGCGTCGCGACGTCGATCGCCTTGGCGTCGGCGAGCAGCACGCGTGCGTTGCGCTGATCGGCGAGCGCGGCGCGGATCGGGTAGGCGATGTCACTCGGGTTGAGCGCGGCCGTCGCGACCTGGTAGAGCAGCGGCTGGAAGAGGTGGTGGTTGCGACGGTCGATCAGCGTGACCGTCACCGGCGCCTTCGCGAGGGCACGCGCGGCGGCCAGGCCGCCAAATCCACCCCCGATGATCACGACGTGCGGCCGCTTCATGGTCGTTTGATGCAGTGCACCGTCGGATCGCATGCTCGCAAGCTAGCACGCGAATCTCCCTCGCAATCCGCGGGGTTGCGAGCGGTTCCGGCGCGCTCACGCGCACACTGGTGCTCGATCGCGCACCGGTTCGAGCAAGCTGACCGGCCGGGGCGCCGCTCGCTGTCGACCCGGCGGACCGCGACGCCGACCGCCCCGCGGACGTCGATCGGCAGCGACTGCTACGCTGCGGCCGTGCGGTTCGCTCGCGTGCTCGTCCTGGCGCTGGTCGCGCC
>JALZOI010000313.1 GCA_030857245.1 Myxococcota bacterium | reverse complement strand
GGATCAGCGTGGCCTGCGGCGAGTCCGCCGCGCCCACGGCGATCCGCTTGCCGCGGAGCGCGGCGGCATCGGCGATCGGACCGTCGGCGCGGACGAGCACGACGCTCGTGAGATCGCGGTCCGAATCGCGCATCGCGATCGCCTCGGCGCGCCGGCCGCGAGCACGCGCGGCGCGCTCGGCCTCGATCCACGCGAGGGGCGAGTTCCACGCGACGTCGACGTCACCGCGCAGGTGGGCCTCGACCTGCTTCTCGTAGTTCGAGTAGAGGACGAAGTCGAAGGGCAGGTCGTGGGCCTCGAAGAACGCCTTGAAGCCCTCCCAGATCGGGACGACCTTGGCGTCGTACGCGACCGCGCCGAGGACGAGCGGCGCCCCCATCAGAACACCGGCAGGCCGCAGACAGCCTTCCCGATGAAGTCGTAGAGCACGTCGGTGGTCGGTGCCATCACGAGCGCGGCCCGCGCATCGCGGAACACGCGCTCGACGCCGACCTCCTTGCGGAACGCCGCGCCGCCGCAGACGCGCATCGCGAGGTCGGTGACCTCGGTCGCCGACTCACCAGCCGCGGCCTTGCTCTGGAGCACGCGCAGCGTCGCGTCCGCGCGGCCCGTCGCGATCGCCGTGAGCGTGTCGGCGACGAGCGCCTTGTTGTGATCGGTCGCGATCCGCATGCGCGCGATGTACGCGCGGATCGTCGGGAGCTCGGCGAGCGAGCTGCCCACGTGCTCGTGCTTCGTGCTGATGACGTGCTGCGCGGTGCGCGTGACCGCCGCCTCCATGAGCCCGACCGACACCGACGCCGACATCACGTTGAACCACGGCAGGACGGTGCCCATCATCATCTCGAACCCGCCACCGTCGAGGCCGAGCCGCGCATCGGCCGGGACCCGCGCGTCCTCGGCGGTGACCGGGCTCGAGTCGTTGCCGCGCAGGCCGAGCCCGTCGAAGGCGCCGTCGGTGATGCGCAGGCCGGCAGTCTTGCGCGGCACCAGCCAGAGCGTGCTGAGCTCGCTGCCCTGCAGCGGCTTGCTCGACCACACGTAGCTGTCGGCATGGTGCGCCGACGTGATCCAGCTCTTGCGCGCCGTCAGCTTGACGCTGGAGCCGTCCGCGGTCGCGGTGCCGAGCGACGCCCAGAAGTGGCTGCGCGAGCCGACCTCCGAGAACGCGAGCGTCGTGAGGTGCTTGCCGGCGGCGATCGCCTTGCGCGTCTCGAGCGGCCCGACCTGCTCGATCACCGCCGTGCCGCAGTAGTGCATGCACACGATCATCGCGGTCGAGGCGCACTCGCGCGCGAGGCGCTCCACGACGTACGCGGCGGCCGGCAGGCCGAGGCCGTGGCCGCCGACGTCGGGGCTCGACACCAGGCCGAGCAAGCCCGTGTCAGCGAGCGCGCGCAGCGTCTCGGCGGGGAAGGTGCCGCGGTCGGTGGCGACGGCGTGCGTGGCCGCGAGCGCGGCGACGGTCTCGGTGAGGGCTTCGTGAGCGAACGACATGAAACTCCAGGTGCGGGTGCACCTGGCGCCAGGTTCACCCTTCGAGGTCGTGGGACCCGGACACGCCGGGCGACGGGTGGCTTCAACGCCGGAACATGCGCGCACCGTACCCGACGTTCGGGGCCGTGCGAAGTCCCGCGCAGCAGATCGTCGGGTGGGCGCCGTGCTACGCCATCCTCCGATGCGAGCGAGCGACCCGCGGTGGGCGAGCAGGTTCTACGGGATGGAGGTGGCGCCCTCGATCGAGGCCGCCGCGACCGAGCGCCTCACAGCGTCGGGCTCCGAGGACCTGGTCGATGCGCACCTCGCGATCAACCACGCGTACCACGGCGCGATCGACAAGACGCTCGCCGGCTTCGTGGTCCTCGACGACACCGGGCAGGACTACACGCTGCTCGATCTCCGCGACGGCCAGCAGATCTGGCGCCAGGATCACGAGACCCGCGGGCTGACGCTCGAGCTCGACAGCTTCGACGAGCTGCTCGCCGTGCGCCGCCAGCTCGCCGCCGGGGCGGAGCGCGTCGCCCACGGCGGGCGGCAGCCCCCGACGCCGCGGAGCTCGCGGCTGGTGTCGTCGCCGGCGCTGCTCGCGCGCTACCAGTGGCTGGTCTGGCTGCTCGCCCAGCCGCTCCGCACGGACGGCGTGGCACGGCAGTCCGCCGACGACCTCGTGCGCGCTGGTATCGGCCGGTTCCGGCAGATCTGGCGGGGCCGCGACCACCGCGACACCGCGTTCGAGGCGGAGCTCGGCGAGCTCGCGCACGATCCGCACCTCGCGATCTACTGGCTCCTCCACGCCACGCTGCTCGATGACGACGAGCGCCGCGCGCGCACGATCCGCGAGATCGGCAGCGCCGGACCGGAGCTCGTGCAGGCCTTCGCGGCCCGGCTCGGGGGCTTGCCGCTCGCCGGCGAGCTGCCGATCGTGCCGGAGTTTCGCAGCCGGCGCGCGCTGGCCACGATGTACGGCGGGTTCGAGCTCCAGCCCCACGAGGTCTCGGCCGCGGCGCTCCGGGCGCTCGAGATCGAGCCGGGCACGAACGCGCTGCGCAACGGGCTCCAGGTGCTCGCCGGCCTCGACGGGGGCGAGCTCGACGCCGAGGCCATCGGCGGCTCGCTCGCGCGGATCACGTCGTCGTCCACGGGGACCGAGCTCGTGCTCGCCGCGCTCGACAAGCGCACCGGGATCACCTCGAGTGCGCACGCGGACACGCTGGCGCGTCGCCTCGACGGCACCCAGCCGTGGTGGCTCGCACTCGAGGCGCTGTGGCACGTCCACGAGCTGGCGTACGACGGCGCCGCGCTCGTCGCCGCGACCCGCGAGATCCTTGCACACGATCGCTACCACCGGCGCGCCCTGCAGATGGCGATGCGCGCCGCGCAGATCGCCGGCGAGCCCATCGACCACCTCGAAGCCGATCTCGAGCTCGCCGATGCGATCCTGGAGCCGTACCAGCAGCTCCTCGATCACCCCGATCAGCTGCGCGAGCTCCTCGAGCCGCTCGCGGGTCCGGCGCGCAGCGCGCTCGCGCAGCGCGTGCTGCAGCGTGCGGCGCTCAACCGGCCGGATCCCGCCGTCATGGCGTGGGCCTCGGGGCTGATCGTCAGCAGCGCCGATCCCGCGCGCGGGTTGCTCGTGACCGCGGCGCTCGCGGCGCTCGATGCGCGGACCCGCGCCGACGTCATCGCCCGCGCGCAGGAGACGATCGACGCGCCGGACCACCCGCTCGCGGAGGTCCTGCTCGCGTTCCTCGACGGCCCGGAGCCGCCGGCGAGTGACCTCACCGCGGAGGCGGCGACCCGCCAGACGAAGGAGGCCGCGCTCGGCGCCCTCGCCCCGTGGTTCCACGAGCCGGCGCTGTTCGATCGCATGGTCGCGCTCCTCGAGCGACCGGCTGGCGCGAGCACGATCGTGCTGCTGTGCACGAAGCTGCTGGAGGCCAGCGATGCAGTGGCGCGGCTCGACCCCTCGCACGCCGTCCACCTGGCACGCGCGTTGATCGGCGTGCGGCTCCGTCATCCCGCCGGTGATGCGCGCGAGGCGGCCGGGGACCAGCTGTCACGGTTTCATCATCCCGGTACCGAGTCGTTCCTCATCGACGCGCTCTCCGAGTACGGCACCCGCTACGCGGAGGGCTCCAGTCCGGGTGGCGCGGAGCTCGCTCACGGCCGCACGGAGACCGACGAGCTCCCGGCGCTGGTGGCGAACCTGCACGCCGCGGTCGCGGGCTTCGGCACCGAGCGCGCGCGGGCTGCGACGGCGGGTGGCGTGCCGCTCCACCGCGGAAGCGAGGTGCTGGTGGCGCGTACGGCGGGCGTGCCGACGCTGCACGTCACCGATGCACAGCTCGCGCAGCTCGCCGGCGCGCCGGTCGCGCACCGCCTGCTCCATGACGCCGAGACCGGTGAGGTCTGGTTCCGCGACCCTGCCGCGAAGCTGCACTACTTCGACGGGTACACCGTCGCGGCCCCGCGCTTCGTGTCGCGCGCCGGCGAGCTCGAGGGCGTGCGCGAGTTGCTCGCGAGCGCGGTGGCGATCGACGAGCGCGTCCTCGAGTGGGACACCGATGCGCGCGGGTTCCGCGAGCTGCTGCGGATCGGACGCAGCGTGCTGATCAGCTGGGGCATCGCTGGTGGGCCGCTCGAGCACCACGTCGTCACGTTCACCGAGCTCGCCGCTGCGAGCGTGGCGTTCGCCCAGCTCCGCGCGCATCCGCCGGCCGGCTTCGTCGCGGACGATCCGTACGGTGTGCGGGGCGACCGTACGATCGAGCGCACGTATCACGTGCCGCTCGCGGGCGGCGGTGAGGAGCACCGGCAGGTGATCAGCATCGATCCTGGCGCGGATCGGAGCACGCAGATCGCGGAGCACGAGCGTCGCGGCTCGCGTGGCTGCGCGACGACAACGCGACGCTGCTGGGGCTCGCGTGGTCCCCGCGCGCGCACGGCGCGGCCGTGGTCGAGGAGATCACCGAGGCGCCGGCGCCCGTGCTCGCTGTGGCCCTGCCAGTGCGCGCCCCGGCGAAGCGCACCGCGAAAGCGAAGGCCGCGGCGAAGCCGAAAGCGAAGCCCGCCGCGAAGGCGCCGCCGAAGGCGAAGCCCAAAGCGAACCCCGCGAAGGCGAAGCCCGCGAAGGCGAAGCCCGCGAAGGCGAAGCGGCGCCCGCCGCGGGCCGTGAAGGCCACGCCGAAGGCACCGACCAGGCCCGCCGTGAAGGCGAAGCCGACGAAGGCCAAGCCAACGCCCAGGCCCGCCGCGAAGTCGACCCGGGCGCGGGCCCGCGCGAAGCCGGCGAAGCCGGATCGTCGAACCGCGCGCGGCGTGCGATAACGCAGGCGTCGTGACGCGCATCCTCACGGGCATCAAGCCCACCGGCACTCCTCACATCGGCAACCTGCTCGGCGCGATCCGCCCGGCGCTCGCGCTGGCGGCGCTCCCCGACACCGAGGCGATGTACTTCATCGCCGACTACCACGCGCTGACGACCGTGCACGACGGCAAGGCGCTCGCCGAGTTGACGCGCGAGGTCGCCGCGACGTGGCTCGCGTTCGGGCTCGATCCCGAGCGCACGCTGTTCTACCGGCAGTCCGATGTCCCCGAGACCTTCGAGCTCGCGTGGATCCTGGCGTGCTTCACGTCGAAGGGCTGGATGAACAAGATGCATGCGTACAAGGCGCGCGTGCAGGACCAGGGCACCGACGCCGAGACCGCCGACGCCGGCATCAACGTCGGCCTCTACACGTATCCGATCCTGATGGCCGCCGACATCCTGCTGTTCGACACCGATCTCGTGCCGGTGGGCAAGGATCAGGTCCAGCACGTCGAGATCGCGCGCGACATGGCGCAGCGGGTCAACCACACGTTCAAGGCCGAGCTGCTCCGCCTGCCGCAGGCGAAGGTCGAGGAGCAGACCGCCGTCGTGGTCGGGCTCGACGGCCGCAAGATGAGCAAGAGCTACGACAACGTCATCCCGCTGCTCGCGCCGGCGAAGCAGCTGCGCAAGACGGTGAACCGGATCGTCACCGACTCGACGCCGCCCGAGGCGCCGAAGGATCCGGACACCTCGCACATCTTCCAGCTCTACAAGCTGTTCGCGACGCCCGAGCAGGTCGCGGCGCTCGACGGTCGCTATCGCGCGGGCATCGGCTGGGGCGACGCCAAGGGCGCGCTCGCCGACGTGCTCGAGGCGACGCTCGCGGGGCCCCGCGCGACGTACGAGGCGCTGATGGCCGATCCGGCGAGCGTCGAGGCGTTGCTGGTGCGCGGCGCCGAGCGTGCCCGGGCGTACGCGCGACCGGTGCTACAACGGCTGCGCGAGGCGATCGGCATCAGGCGCTGAGCATCAGGCGCTGAGCATCAGGCGCTGAGCGACTCGAGGAACGGCAGCACGGCGTCGGCGACCCGCGGGCAGCCGCCGGGCGTGTGGGTCACCGCGTGAGAGGTCTCGAGCTGGATCCCGGCGTAGCGCGCGCCGAACTCGCTGCGGAACGTCGTGCAGATCGCGAAGCCGACGCCGGTGTACGGCTGGTTCGCGCGGACCTCGAGCCCGGCGCGGCGGAGCTGGAACAGCAGGCGCTCGGCGAGGTCGGCCTCGAAGGCGTGGGTCGGATCGTAGAGCACGCCGACATCGAACTGGCGGTTCGAGGGATCGAGCGACGGCGCGAACGTGTGCGAGGACAGGTGGCAGACGCTCCCGCGATCGCGAAGCCGCGCCGCGACGTCGTGGCGGACCGCCGCCCAGTACGGACGGTGGAACCCCTCGATCCGCGCAGCCCGCTCACTCGCCGCGATCGCGACGTTGCCCGGGACCGGCGCGCCGTAGCTCACCGTCGGGATCACGTGCTCGTGCTCGGGACCGCGGTTGAGATCGACCCACATCCGCGAGAACGCGCCGGCGTGACAGTGGATGCCGACCGCCTCGGAGAGGCGTGCGGCGATCTCGTACGCGCCGTGATCCCAGCTCGCCTGCGAGCACAGATCCTCCGTCGAGACGCCGAGATCGACGCCGGGAGGCAGCGTCCAGGACGCGTGCTCGCAGGACAGGACGAGGCCGGTCACCAGGCGATCAGCTTAGCGCTTGTGGAGGCTCCCGAGAAACGCCAGGACCTTGGTCCACGCGTCCGCGGCGCTCGCCTCGTCGTACTTCGGATTGCTCGGGTTCGCGAAGGCGTGGACCGCGTCGTAGCGATGGATCTCGGCCCGCACGCCGACCTGCTTCAGGGCGGCCTCGAACTTGTCGACCTCGGCGAGCGGGATGCCCTCGTCCCGGGTGCCGAACACGCCGAGCAGGCGCGCCTTGATCGGCGCGAGCTTCGTGGGATCGGTCTCGAGGTGCCCGTAGTAGATGATCGCACCGTCGAGCTCTGGCTGCGCGATCGCGGCCTGCAGCGACCACGCGCCACCGAAGCACCAGCCGATCGTGGCGGTGACCGGCGCGCTGATCCGCGGATCCTTCGTGAGGAGCTCGAGGCCCGCGGCGATCGTCGCCTTGGCCTTCGCGGGGTCGACGGCCTTCATCGCCGCCATCGCCTCGTCGCGCGTGGTCGCGACCCTGCCGTAGAGGTCGACCGCGACGGCCGCCCAGCCCGCGCTCGCGAGCCGGTCCGCCCAGTGCTCGATGTTCGGGTTGAGCCCCCACCACTCGTGGATCACGAGGATGCCCGGGTGCGGGCCGGGGCCGGCGGGCAGGGCGAGGTAGGCCTTGCTGCCGTCCGCGAGCTGGATCGGCTGGCCCTGGCGGACGGTGGGGCCTGCCGTCGGCAGCTCGTGCAGCGCCTTGAACTGCGCCTCGGTGAGCGGCCCCGTCGACGCCGGCCCGGGCTGCGTCGGAGGCGCGGCGGGCGTGGTCGTCGGCTGCGACGGCGGTGACGCGCAGGCGGCGACCCAGGCGACGGCGATCAGGATGGCGGTGCGGGCGGTGCGCATGCCGGTTCTTAGCGCACGGTGGTCGCGCGCGGGACGATCGCGGCCGCCAGCAGCGCGCTCACGAGGACGACCCCGCCATGAATCAGCCCGAGGTGCAGCCCGTCGGCGATGTGGCAGTAGAGGTGGAGCACGAGGCCGCCGAGGCAACCGCCCCCGGCGCCGAGCGCTCCCGCGATCCACCGCGAGCCGACCGGGAGGGCGCCGCGCAGGAAGATCGCGCCGACCACGACCGGCACGAGTGCGGTCGCGAGCCCGAGCTCGAGGCAGGTGTGGCCGCGCGCGAACTGCTCCCAGCCATAGACCACGCTCGACGGCCCGATGGGATGGACCGCGAGCCCGAGCGTGACGAAGCCGACCGCCGCGACGCCCGCCGCGATGCCGGCGAGCTGCCAGCGCGGGGTGACCGCGCCCGGGCGCGGGACCAGCGCGAGGTAGCAAGGCACGACGAGTCCGAGCAGCCAGCCGACCGCGGCGCCCACGATCCAGGCCGTGGGGAGCTCGTGGATGTCGTCGCGGATCGCCAGCGCCGTCAGCAGCCCGGCGCCGTAGATCAGCGAGATCCCGATCAGGATCGCGAGCTGGCGCAGGGGCCGGCGCGGCGCGACGGGCGCGAGCGAGCCGAGCT
>JALZOI010000020.1:5000-25061 GCA_030857245.1 Myxococcota bacterium | reverse complement strand
CTGGATCAACAAGCCCGCCGCGGCACAGCCTGACCAACTTCGTGATCAACCGGATCGACCTGACCAGAGCGCGATCAGCTCACTAAACTAATGCGTGCCGGTGTCTCAAACTCGTTGACAGGTTCCGACGGCGCCGGTGCTCGCGCCAGCCCGGGTGTTGTACTTGCCGGCTGTTGGGCGCACGTGTTCCGACAATTTGAGGAGGCCAAGCCCGATCATCCCGAGGCCGAGCGTGCTCTCGCGTGGATCGGTGCGCTTTACGAAATCGACGATCGCGCCGGAGAAGACGTCGCGTTGCGCGCCGAGCTCCGCCGTACCGAAGCCGCCGCCCGTACTCGCCGACTTCAAGACCTGGCTGTGGGAGCTCGCTACGCTCACGTCGCTGTCGATCGGCAAGGCCGCCGCATACGCGATCGCGAACTGGGACCGACTGACTCGCTTCGTCGACGACGTTCGCGTTCCGCTCGACAACAACGCCACCGAGCGCGCGATTCGTGGCCCCGTCGTCGGCCGCAAGAATCACTACGGCTCGAGTCGAGGCGCGGCACGGAGGTCGAGGCCACGCTGTACACCGTCCTCGAGACCGCGAAGATCCACGGCGTAGATCCAGCCGCGTACCTTCAAGCGGCGATCACCGCCGCTGATCGCGGCGTCGCGTTGATGCCGAGGGAGTTCGCTGTGCTCACCGGCGACGCTGCTGCCTCGCCGTAGCGCGGCGCCTACTACAGGCCACGCGGTCACGACGGGGTGCCGCGAGGACTTACGTTCTAGCGGGGTGATCAGAACGCGCCGACGTCGACGTCTCGGTCGACGATGTCGATCACCGGGCTCGTGGCGAGGAGCTCGTAGTCGGGGGACATCACTTCGATGACGTACCGGCCGCGTCGCAGTCGATTGACAAAGGGGACACCGCACTCACCCAGCATCGGTGTCGACGTGTACGGAAGGTCGATGAAGTCTGCGAAGATGCGCGCGTCCGTACCGTGCTCGCAGCTGAACACGCCGGTCACCGCGTAGTCCGCGATCTCGAACGGAAGCACGATGTCGAAATCGTGTGCGGGCCGGTCGCGCGCGGACCACACACCGAAGCTGGCCCACGCCTTCAACCACGGGTACGCGCCGCGATAGGCCACCGCGAACACCTGATAGTCATTCGCGGGCTCGACCGCGATGTCGAAGCCGCCGTCGGAACACCGCCGGTCCTCGCGGACGAGCTCCCGCAGCGTTCCGCCGTCCGCGTCGAAGATGCTGACCTCGACGCGCAGATCGCCGGGCGCTTCGGCCGTGGGCTCGCAACCCGACCAGCGTGCTTCGATATGCGAGCTCCCATCCGAACACCCCGCGGCAACAACGAGCAGTAGCGCACGTCTCATGCATGCCCGCGCTGCGATTCGCGTGCCACGCGACCGAGCCCACCCGGGACGCGGATTCGTGGGCGCGTGTTGATGGTTCGTCAGTCTGCCGTCCAGTGTCGAACGCGCCGTCAGCCGCGCTACAGCGGTTTGCCCGTCGAGCGCGCGAACGCGCGAAGCTCGTCGCGGGACTGCGCACGCACGACCACGCGCGCGTCATCGATCGCTACCGTGTAGCGGTCCGAGGTCGCTCCGAGATCGGTACGCCAGAGCTCACCCTCCGCCGCCGTGAACTCGACGAGTACATACTTCACGCCAGCACCGAAGCCCAGTGCGAGCACCGCGGCCGCATGCGTGCCACGGCTAGCCAGGTGGACGATGGTCTCGTCGGCGTGCTCGACGCTGCCTTCGGAACGATGAGCACGTCGGGCGCCACGGGGAGCATCGAGGTCTATCGCTGGAACGGATCAGCGGTTGTGTCGATGTTCGCGACGACGCAATTCGGGGGCGTCGCGAGCATGGACTGGGCGGACATCGATTCTGACGGTGATGCGGATCTCGCGTTCTGTCTCGGCGCACAGGCGTTCTGCGCGTGTTTCATCGGGCGGGTACGACCTTCACGCCGCATGCGACGAACGCACTGGATGTGCCGTGTCTTCGACTGAGCTGGGGTGATTATGACAGCGATGGCGATCCTGATCTGGCGGTCGCTGGCACCGGCCTCGATGCAGGCATCACGATCTTCAATAACGTCGCGGCCACGCTGACCCGGGTCTTCCACGACGACACCGCCGTGTCAGCACTCGCCTGGGGGCGATGCGGGCTCGAGATGGCAGCGTGCTTCACGGGCGCGCCATCGCTCTGAACGTTCCAACATCCCGCGCTGGCGACTGAACCGCCGACCTCGTTCGAGGCCGTCGCGAACGCCGGTCGAGCGAAGCACAAGCCGGATGGGGCCCGGCGCCCGCAACACCGAGCGCCGTGGTGGTCAGCAGGTGCCGACGTCGAATGTCTTCGCCGACGATGTCGATCACAAGCTCGTGGCGAGCACCTCGTACTCGGGGGGGGCACCACTTCGATGACGTACCCGCCGCGCCGCCGAACGGACCGCAACGCGATCCGCCGCTCGCGAACACTCACTCGCTGCACGGCGGGCGAGCGAGTGTGAAGCGACCGCAGATCCACGTGATCGGCAAAGGCATCGCGCGGTTTCACGCGGTCTACTGGCCGGCATTCCTGCTCTCGGCAGGCGTGCCGCTACCGTCGAAGATCGCGGTGCATGGCTATCTCAGCGTCGACGGGCGCAAGATCAGCAAGTCCAACAAAACGCGCTCACGCTCGACCGACGCTGAACAGGTAGTACGGTCGCAAACCACCACGGGTTTGCGACCCCTGAAGCGACCGCGACTCGGGGATTCGACGCTCGCTCCATCCCACTGCCGCGCGGTGGGGGAGCGAGCGCGAATCTCGTCGGGCGGGCGAGCGCAGCGAGAACGCGCGGACCGCATCGCGGTCCGCCGGTCGCAAACACTCACTCGCCGCATCGCGGGCGAGTGAGTGTGCAGCGACCCCGACGGGATTCGAAGGCTCAAATCCGCCCGCGAGCGCCGATGAGAATCGTGCAAGCTCGCGAGATCTCTCGGGCGCGCCCGACCCTCACCGGCGCTCACTGGCAGAGCGTGCAGCAAGTCTTGCTACAGCGCTCGCAGAAGCTGTTCTCGCCGGTGACCACGAGCGCGCCCGTGCACTGGCGACGGAGATCTTGCAGCACGACGACGAGGCCGAGTTTGCTCTGCCTGTGCGTGTCGTCCGATGACCGGGAGAGCGACGACGTGGGTCCTTGCCTTCTCACCGCTGTCGCCGGATCCTGCCGTCACATGGGCCGCAGCATTTGGTGGGTGACATGGGTAGGTGCTTCGCTATCGCTCGGGGGGTGCAGCAGGGACGTGGACCTATCTCACCTTCCCTGGAACCGCGAGGCCTGGTGCTGCTCCGAGGAGGGGGGCCTATGCTTCGCTGCGTTACTGGTGGCGGGGTTGCCAGAGTGCGGAAACATGTATCAGTACGGAACCCGCAGCTTTTCCCTTACGGACCACACTCCTAGCGGCGGTGGCTCCACCTGCGCTGAGGTCGCGAAAAGCGCCCTCGCTATCGACCCGTCTGTACTAGAGAAGACCGACTTCAGAGAGGGCTTCCCGAGCGGACCGTCGTTCTCTGCCGAAGATGCTTACTCCTGTATGCGCAACGTGAACAAGACGTACACGCTCAAGAAAGAGTACGCGTACGTCTTCACGTTTTACGATAGGCGCGACGAGGCTGACGAGTTCTACGCGTATTCGAGCAAGTACTACTGCGACGAAGCGCGAGACCAGGCCAAGAAGCAGGACCATCTCGAAGGATTCTCGGTTTGCGGCAAGGTCGCGGCGGCTCGATAACAAGCCGCACAAGCGCGTCTCGCAGAGATTCAGGGCGCGGGGTTAGCCGCGATTCGGCATCCTGGAAACAGGATGGAAGAACAAGACCGCAAGCGATCACGCGCGCCGAGTCGCAAGGGGAAGGGCCCGACGCCATCGAGCTGGCGGAAGGGTCAGAGTGGCAACCCAACCGGGAGGCCACGCGCAGGCCTCGCCTTCGCTGACCGTGTCCGTGAGCGCGTCGATCCCGACCTCGTGATCGATCTCGCGATGCGTGTCGCCGAGGACGAAGCGCTGCCACCGGCCGCGCGCCTCGCCGCGCTGTGGCCGTTGGTCGATCGCGGATTCTTGAAGCCCCCGTCGGCGACGCTGATCGACATCCGTTCGACCACGGAGCCAACGTTCGACGTCGCGGCGCTTCCACTCGATCAGCAACGCCAACTCCTTGAGCTGATCTCGCGCGCGCGAGCTCTACCCGAACCCGACGACGGATCGGAGGGCGACTCGTGACCACGGGTGTCTCACCCGCAGGGGACATCAACTTTCCTTATACATTCCAGAGTGATGGATGCGATGTCACAAGCGCGTGTAGCAAGCGAGCACGTGAATTCAAGGGGTTACGCTCATGAGCGACACCGATCCTGGTCCCGTGGAATGGCTCGCCCGGCTGATCGAAAGCGAGTCCGCGGGCACGAAGGAAACGAACAAAGCCCCCGACCCCAGCGCCACGGCGGCGACTCGTACGAAAGAAACGAACAAAGCCCCCGCCGTCGACCTCACCGGGATTAACGCGGCCGACCTCGCCGCGCTGGAGCGCCAACTCGTCGCGAACGTGTGCCGTCACGACCTCGGAGCCTTCTTCAGGGCGGCGTGGCACGTGTTGGAACCGACGACCCCGCTCGTGTGGTCGTGGGCGCTCGAAGCCGTGTGCGGCCACCTGCAAGCGCTCACCGAGGACTGGGCAAGTCGGCAGCTCAAGACCTCGTTCGTGCAGCGCATGCGGGACCTGCTCGTCACGATGCCACCGGGCACCGCGAAGTCGCGGGCGCTCGTGATGCTCCTACCGTGGGCGTGGTTGCGATGGCCGTCCCTGCGAGCGATTTGCTTGTCGGCGAACCCACGCGTGGCGTTGCGCGACAGCATGTACAGCCGCGACGTCATCGCGTCACCCTGGTACCAGTCGACGTTCGCACCGGCGTGGCAGGTCCGACAGGACTCCGACGCGAAGGGGCTCTACTCGAACACCGTCGGGGGATTCCGTTCGGCCATGGGCTTCGACGCACGCATCGTGGGCGAGCGTGCCGACCTCGTCATCGTCGACGACCCGCACGACCCCGAGGAAGCCGAGTCCGACGTGCAGCGCGAGCACGTTCACGACCGTTGGGAGTCCTCCATCGGCAACCGCGTGAACGACCTCGGCTCATCGATTCGCGTCGGCATCGCGCAGCGCACGCACGAGGACGATTGGTCCGCTCGCCGCGTCGCGGAGGGCTGGACCCACGTCGACCTCCCGATGCTGTTCGAGTCGGAGCGCGCGTGCGTGACGCCGCTCGGTCACGTCGACCAACGCACGACGGAGGGCGAGCGCCTGGACTCTGTCCGGTTCCCGGACACCGTCATCGCGGCCGAGCGCAGACGCGTCGGCGAGCGTCGATGGGCGACGCTGTACCAGGGTCGACCGTCGCCGCGAGCCGGCTCGATTGTGCAGACCTCATGGCTTCGTTTCCATCGCGCACCCGGCAAGCCCGACAACGCGTGCACGCGTCCGTCCGGTTGCTGGACAGGTCCCGCCGTCGAGACGCCGACGACGTTCGACGCGGTGTGCATTGCCGCTGACCTCGCGTTCGGCAAGGCGACCACGAGCGGCGACTACAACGTGGTCCTTGTCGTCGGAAAGCGCGGCGCGGATTTCTTCGTGCTCGACGTCTGGCGTGCTCGCGCTGACTTTCCGGAAGTGCAGCGACGATTCCGCGCGTTCGCGGCGCGGTTCCCGTTGTCGCGCAAGGTCGTCGAGCAGGCGGCTGCGGGCGCGTCGCTCGTCGCAAGTCTTCAGGCTGAGATCAGCGGACTCGTCGGGCTGCCTCCGCACGGCTCGAAGGAACAAAGGCTTCAGAACGTGCTCGCGTTCTTCGAGGCAGCGAACGTTCACGTGGATGAGAACTGGCCAGGTGTCGCCGATGCCGTCGCGGAGCTGACGATGTTCCCCAACGCTCGACACGACGACTTCCTCGACGCGTTGACGCTCGCACTGAGTCAGCTCGCGACGAGCGACAAGGACCGCCGAGCAACGCTTCGCCGGTGGGTCGCGCTGGCCGGCCGTCATCGCGGCGCGGCCCTGGAGCGCGAGGTCGACCGGCAGCTCGGCGTCGGCATCGCCACCGAGTCGCCGCCGGCCGCGGAGCGACCGATGCCGCAGACAGCGGAGCAGTGGCGGTCGTACGCCGCCGAGATGCGAGCGCGCTAATACCCCCCATGCTCCAGATGATAGGCATATCCCCAGATGATAGGCATATGAGCCACGATTGACAGCATGCGTGGCAGAGCGCTAGATGCTGATCTAATGAGTACGACTCCCACGTACGTAGATCTCGACGCGTCGCTGAGGGCGCGCGTCGACGGCGAGGCGAAGCTTCGCAAGATGACGCTCAAGCAGTACCTGACGCACGTGCTGGAGCGTTCCCTGAGGACGGACTCGGTCGAGCGCTTCGATTCGTCGGGCGGGAGGCAGGACTCGATCGACTTGCTGAAGCTCATCCACGGTCACGTGCTCGCGACCGGTGATCACGTCACCGCGCGCAGCATCGAGCAGTCGCTCGCGACGCTGACGGGCGACCTCCGCGCGCGCCCGGAGTCGCTCGCGTGGAACCAGCCGCTGCCCTCGACGGCCGCGAAGAAAGGGGTTCGCAGGTGACCGAACACCACAACACCGCCGAAGGGACGCACTGATGTTCAAGGCCAAGCCCACGCCGCTCGACGGCAGGACCGACGTCGTCGCGGTCGCCGACCTGGAGCGCCTCGCTGGCGCCGCGCCGGGAACCGGCCTCGCCGGTGTCGTCGCCAAGATCCTCGACCTGACCTCCGTCCGTCACGACCTCGAACGCATAGCGATGGATGAGCGGGTCGCCGCGCGTGCTCGCGAGGACGCCGATCTCGAGGCAGCGGCGAGGGCGGAGCTGACCGCGAGGCTGACCGCCGACGTCGAGCGCGAACCGTGGGTGCTGGCGCGACTCGGGCAACCGGGACAGGGGCGGCCGCAGACGCGGTTCGAGAGCCGACACAGGCGCGGCACGTTCCTGATCGACGTGAGAAACGGCCCCAAGCAAGTGACCATGCGCCAGCGTGATCTCGACCAGCGGCTCGGCTTCGACGACGAGCTCCGGCTGGCGATCGCCGACGGGGCGGTCGTCGTGGAGCCGGTGCCGACCGCCGAGGCGATCCGGCTGGCGCAGGACGCGGCGCGGTACGCATAGTTTCCGCCGGCGCAGCTGTGGCCGCTGGCCCTCGGCGATGTAGTCGGGGGTTCACCGCGTGACCTTGTCTCCACGCGGCGCGCCGGCACCTTTTTCTTCGACCCGAAACTAGAACGGCCTCGCGACGCTCCACGTCCGAGGCCTTGACCAACCGAGGAAGGATCTCGATCGATGAATCATTCTGACACGTCGGATCTCCACGCGGCGAGTTTTGTCCTCGCGGCCGTGCAGTACACCGTCGAAGACCAGGCGCGCGACCTCGCCGCCGCTGACGAAGAATGGGACCGCGGGCACCGCGATCGCGCGAGCAAGCTCTGGTTTCGCGCCGGCCGTCTCGCATCCCGACGCCAGATCGAAGCTCATCCGAATGGGCTTCGCATCGTGGCGCGTGCGCACGCCGTCCTCAAGCGCGCGAAGTCGGACGCAGGCGACCTCACCCGCCGTCACGCGTGGCGAGCACCGCGCCGTCCGCGCGCTCGTGCCCGGCGACGCCAGAATCGCCGGACGCTCGCCCGAGCTAGCACCTCCGACGGCGACGGCGACGGCGCACCACGAGCGTGCCGTTCGCGCGGGGGTGTCGCGTGAGTGCCTCGGCCAGGCTCACCGGCGACCGCGCGAGGGACGAGCTGCTCCTCTCGCTCGACGAGTCCGAGCGGCGCGCCCAGGCCCACACGCGCGCGTCGCTGCGCAGCCTTGAGTTCGGCCTCGGCCTCGGTCGTCGGCAACTGCGCGAGCTGCGAGAGGCTCTCGCAGACGCGGCCGTGCTGCGGCACCTGGTGCGCGCGCTCGACGCCGCCGACCGCGAGGTGTCGCCGTGACGCGCGAGGAGATCGCCGACGCCGAGCTGCTGGAGCACGCTCAAGGCCAGCTCGAACAGGTCGCGAGCGAGATTGCCAAGGGGAAGCTGTGCACGCCGTCGGCCGTTCGTGTGGCGCTCCAGGGTCTGCTGAACCGGATCCCGGACGGGGCGCCACCGGCTGAGGCTGTCGAACGTGAGTCCGTTTCGTGGCCAGCACCGCTCGGTCCCGACGCGCTCCATGGACTCGTCGGCGAGGTGGTGAGCACGCTCGCGCCGCACACCGAGTCGGACCCGGCCGCCATCGCGTTGCAGTTCTTGACGGCGTTCGGGAACTGCACAGGTGCTGCCGCGCATGCGGTCGCCGAAAAGGATCGCCACCCCGGTCGCCTGTTCGTGGTTCTCGTCGGCGACAGCTCCAAGGCACGTAAGGGATCCAGTTGGGGGCAAATCCGCCGGCTGTTCGAGGCCGTCGACAGCGACTGGGTCAAGGATCGGATCATCCCTGGCGGTTTGTCCTCCGGCGAAGGACTCGTGCACGCTGTTCGAGATCCGCTTTGCATCGACAAGAACGGCGAGAGCATCAAGGTCGATCCGGGCGTGACCGACAAGCGCCTGTTGGCGGTCGAGAGCGAGTTTGCGTCGGTGCTCAAGATGCTGGACCGAACCGGCAACACCTTGAGCCCGATCGTCCGGCAGGCGTGGGACGGGGGCTCGCTTCGGAACCTGACGAAGACCAGCCCGGCCAGCGCGACCGACGCGCACATCTCGATGATCGGTCACATCACCGACGCCGAGCTGCGGCGCTACTTCCAGTCGACCGAGGCGGCCAACGGCTTCGGTAACCGGATCTTGTGGACCGCGGTACGCCGATCGAAGTCGCTACCCGATGGTGGATGCCTCGACGATCGGCAGCTCGAAGGGCTCGCGCGATGCGTGCACGCCGCGGTCAAGCACGCGCGAGTCCGCGGGCGGCTAGCCCGCACACCGGCCGCGCGCGCCCTCTGGCATGCCGAATACGAGCGACTGTCCGGCGGTCGACCCGGCTTGCTCGGCGCAGTCACGAGTAGGGCTGAAGCGCAGGTTCTCCGGTTGAGCGTCCTGTACGCCGTCCTGGACCGCGCTAACGCCATCGATGTTCCCCACCTTCGGGCAGCGCTGGACGTGTGGCGGTACTGCGAGGACTCGGCGCGCTGGATCTTCGGGGACAGCCTGGGGGATCCCACTGCCGACGACCTGCTAGCCCTCCTCCGAAGCTCGTCCGAACCCGTCGCGCGCAAAGCCATCTCCGATCACTTCGGCCGCAACAAGAGCCGTCAGGAGATCGATCGAGCGCTGAACCTGCTCGCCAGCGGGGGGTTGGCGATCACGAAGCGGCAGGTGACCGCCGGGCGACCTGCAGAGACCTGGGAACCTACGAAGGAAACGAAGAAAGCCGCCCCTCCCGGGGCTTCCGACCCTTTGTTCGTTTCTTTCGTGGCTCCCGCCTACCCAGGAGCCGGCAACGGGGTGGCGGTCGATGCCCCCGCGCCCTGGGAAGTCGACGACGCTGGCGGTGCCTCGTGAGGCACGCCCGAGCACGTGACGGGAACGAATGCGGAATCGTCGAGGCTCTTCGATCTGCGGGCGCCGTGGTCACCCGGATCGACGATGCCGGGGTTCCGGATCTGCTCGTGGGGTACCGCGGCCGGACGATCTTGATCGAGGTCAAGCTCCCGCTTGGAGCTCGTGGCGGCAAGTCGCAGCGGCGTGAGGCCGAGGGGGGACGCGGCGACCTGACCGCGTCGCAGGTGAAGTGGTGGGACGCATGGACGGGCGCACCCGCGATCGTGGTGCGCTCGGCCGCCGAGGCGCTCGCCGCACTCGACGCTCACGGAGGGCGACCGTGAAGCGCCTGCCGGTCCTAGACGCGCGTCCAGTGACGCGCGGCGACTGCGTAGCGGGCCGGAGGCCCTGCCCGTGGGTCGGGTGCCGAATGCACCTCGCCGACGTCCGCGCAGCTGATGGCGACCTACGCACGTTCGGCCGAACGCTGGCGTTGAGCGCGCCGGCGGTGGTCGTCGATGCGTTCATCGAACGCGCCGCGAACAGCGTCGTCTCGATGCGCGAGACCTGCGCGCTCGACGTCGCCGACCGCGAACCCGATGGCACTTCGCTCCAGGGCGCGGCTCAGGCAATCGGGGTCACTCGCGAGCGCGTCCGCCAGATCGAGGGGAATGCTCGGCGTCGTTTCGAGCCGCACGCTCTCCGGCGGGGGATGCGATGAGCACCTTGGAGCGAGAGCTGCGCGACCTCGTACGCGAGATCGTCCGCGACGAGGTGAAGCGCGCCCTCTCGGCCGTGGTGCAGCGTGACGAGTACCTGTCCACCATCAACGCGGCCGCGTTGGCTGGCGTGCACCCCGATACCGTCCGCCGTTGGATCCGCGAGGGCAGGCTTGCCGAGCACCGGGCAGGTCGGGAGCTTCGAATCCGCCGCGCGGATCTTGAGACGTTGCTGCGATCCAACGTGCGTGATCCCGACGAGCTTTCGCCTGAAGAGCGAGCCGCTCGCGATTTCGGTTGACCGCTCGGCAGACAACGGCGGACACTCGGTCCATGGCAATCTCCGATGACGTCAGAGACGAGCGGATCACTGTCCGCATCCCGAGCTCGCTCAAGCTCGCTCTCGAACGCGAGGCCGAGAGCGAGCGCCGGTCGCTTGGCGACATCATCGTGTTCATGCTTGAAGAGCGCTACTCGAAGACCGCACGCAAGGGAGGCAAGTGATGGCCAGCATCTACGCACGCGGCGACAAGCTCTGGGCTCGTCTCAAGGATGAGACTGGAAAATGGGTCGCGCGCCCGACGCCGTACAGCGTCGGGCAGGAGCGCGAGGCGAAGCGCTACGTGACCGCGGCGCAGAAGGCCATCGACGCGCGCACTGCGACCGGTGCATCCCCGGTGCTCACGGTCCGCCAGTTCGCGACGACGTGGCTCGCGAAGCGGACGAACGTCACGGCGTCCGACGACCGCGCCCGCATCACGAACCACGTCGCGCCGCGTATCGGGTCGATGCCGATCGCCGAGGTCAGGCCGAGACACATCGACGACCTGATCATGGCGCTGCGCGACGAGGGCAAGCTCGCGCCGAGGACGATCCGCAGCATCTCGGGGCTACTGCACACGCTGTTTAAGCGCGCGCTCAAGGAGGAACTGATCGCGGTGAACCCGGTGCAGATGGAGCGCGGGATCCTGCCGAAGAAAGTCGACAAGGATCCGACGTGGCGCCACGAGGCGATCTACACGCGGACGGAAGCCGAACAGCTGCTGTCCGATCCGCGGATCCTTGCCGATCGCCGCGTGCTGTACGCGTTGAAGTTTCTCGGTGGTGGCTTGCGGCACAGCGAAGCCGCACGGCTCACGTGGGCGCAGTACGACGCGGCAGCGAAGCCGCTCGGCCGTATCGCACTCGGCAAGACCAAGAGCGGCGTACCGCGCGAGGTCCCCGTCCACCCGGTGCTAGCGAAGGTGCTGGCCGCATGGAAGCTCTCCGGGTGGCACGAGCTCTACGGACGCACGCCGACGGCGGAGGATTTCATCGTCCCGACGCGCAACATGACCGGCAACCACCCGCGGGGTACGGCGCGCGACGCGACGGAAGCACAGCGCCAGCTCCTCGCGGACCTGGAGATGCTCGGGATGCGCACGAAGGCGGGGGTGAGCCGGAAGCGGCGCGGCCACGACCTGCGCCGGACGTTCATCACGCTGGCTCGCACCGATGGGGCGATCGACGGCCTTCTCCGCTGGGTCACGCACGGGCCGTCGAGCGACATGATGGACGTGTACTCGTCGCCACCATGGGAGGCGTTGTGCGCCGAGATCTCCAAGCTCAAGATCTCACTCCTCGACGGAGCGCTGGTTCCGCTTGCTACAGCCCTTGCTACAGCACCGCGAACTATTACGAAACGCTGGAGAAAAGTCGCGACCCCGACGGGATTCGAACCCGTGTTACCTGCGTGAAAGGCGGGTGTCCTAGGCCTCTGGACGACGGGGTCAGTAACTCGAACTTCGCGGGGTGAGCCCAGATGGTTTCGAACCATCGACCCTCGGCTTAAAAGGCCGGTGCTCTACCACTGAGCTATGGGCCCTCAAGGCAGGGGAATCTGCCCGACTCGAACGGGGAAAGCAAGAACCGGAGCCACCCACGACGAACGGACGGAGAGCACTTCTTTTACGGAAACCCGTGAGAAGACGGAGAGAATTGATTTTCGTAGCGTGGGTCGGTAGCGTACCTTTCAGCAGAGATGGACAAGCGGGAAGCAGTCCGAGTCCCGGTCCGCGCACGGGCCCAGTGTCGATGCTCCGGCATCGTCATTGATGGCCTCGTCGAAGATGTGTCTCGCAGCGGACTGTTCTTGCGTGCCCCGAAGTACATCCGCTCCGGCTCGGTCGCCGAGATCGCGCTGGATCTACCGGGCGAGGAGACCCTCCACCTCTGCGCCGAGGTCGTGCGGGTCGAGCACAGTGACGAGCGGGCCGGCATGGCCTTCCGCTTCGTCGATGTGCCCGAACCCGAGCGCAGCCGGTCGCTCGCGAACTTCATCATGCGGCTCCACCACGAATCCGCGCGCTGATCTCCTCGCTGATTCCTTTGGCGATTCGCGGGCTTGATCGGGCGCGCGGCCGCGACCATGATGCGGGCGATCTCCCTTGCTCCCGCCCGTGCCTCCTCCCACTGGTCCAGGTTTGCGTGGCAAGCGCGCCACCCGTTCGACGCTCCTTGCGCGACGCGGTGCGCTGACCGAGCGCGAGCGCACAGAAAAGAGCGCGGCGATCTGCGCGCGTGCGCACGATCTGCTGACGACCCGGCTCGCACCCGGCGCGACGGTCGCCGTGTACGCCGCGAAGGGCAGCGAGGTCGACCCGCGCCCGCTTGACGAGGCGCTGCGCGCGAGCGGCTTCACGGTCGGCTATCCCCGGGTTCCGGATGATCAGCGCGTGCTGACGTTTCACGCGGTCACGCTCGCCGATCTGGTCCTCGCGCGGTTCGGCCTCCGCGAGCCCCTCCCGCACGCCCCCGCGATCGCGCTCGATGCGATCGCCGCGTTCGTCGTCCCCGGTCTGGCCTTCGACCGTGACGGTGGCCGCGTCGGCTGGGGCCGGGGGTATTACGATGCGACGCTCACGCTTGCAGCCGGTGCTCTGCGCGCCGGCCTCGCATTCGAGTGTCAGTTGACCGAGCGCGTGCCGCGCGAGGCGCACGATGCGCTGCTGCACGAGATCATCACCGAGGCCGCGACGTACACCGTCGCGTGAGTGAACATGGAGCCCCTCTACATCCTCGCGGCAGTAGCGCTCGGGCTGATCGCCGGCGTCGTGGTTGGTACCCGGCTGGGTCGAGCGAAGGGCGATAACAGCGCCGCGCTCCAGGCTGCCGAGGAAGAGGCCGACACGATCCGGCGGGCGGCGCAGGGCGAGATCGAGGCGATCAAGAAGTCCGCCGAGGTCGAAGGCAAGGAGATCGCGCGCAAGCACAAGACCGACCTCGACGAGGAGCTCCGCGGCCGGCGCGGCGAGCTCGCGAAGCGCGAGGAAGGCCTGCAGGCGAAGGAGCGCGAGCTCGAGAAGCAGCGCCGCGACACCGACCGCCGCGCGAGCGAGCTCGAGAAGAAGGAGAAGAGCCTCGACGGCAAGGTCAAGCAGGCCGACACCGCCGTCGAGAAGGCCGAGGCTGCGCAGCTCGAAGCCCGCAAGAAGCTCGAGGCGATCGCCGGGCTCTCCGAGGAGGCCGCGCGCAAGAAGCTCGAGGAAGAGGTCAAGAGCCAGGCCTACGCGCAGGCCGCGGTCGACATCAAGCGCATCGAGGACGACGCGCACAAGGAAGCGACCTCGCGTGCGAAGACGATCGTCGCCACCGCGATCCAGCGGTTCGCGAGCGAGTTCGTGCACGAGCGCACCGTCGCGGTCGTGCCGCTCCCGTCCGACGATCTCAAGGGCCGGCTGATCGGGCGCGAGGGCCGCAACATCCGCGCGCTCGAGGCCGCGACCGGCGTCGACATGATCATCGACGACACCGCCGAGTCGATCACGATCTCGTGCTTCAACCCGGTGCGCCGCGAGATCGCCCGCCTCGCGATCTCGGCGCTCGTCGCGGATGGCCGCATCCACCCGACCCGCATCGAGGAGGTCGTCCGCAAGGCCGAGAAGGAAGTCGACAAGGTCTGCAAGGAGGCGGGCGAGCAAGCGGTGTTCGACCTCGGCCTGCACCGCGTCCACCCTGATCTCGTGAAGCTGCTCGGGGGGCTGAAGTTCCGGCAGTCGTACGCGCAGAACGTGCTGCTGCACTCGGTCGAGGTCGGCTACCTCGCGGGCCTGATCGCCGCCGAGCTCGGCGCCAACGTCAAGCTCGCGCGCCGCGCCGGGCTGCTCCACGACATCGGCAAGGCCGTCGATCACGAGCACGAAGGTGCACATGCCGACGTCGGTGCGCAGCTCGTGCGCAAGCACGGCGAGTCGCCCAAGGTCGCGCAGGCCATCGCGTCGCACCACGGCGACGAGGGTGGCGGCCCGCAGCCCCAGGCGCTGCTCGATCACATCCTCGCCGCCGCGAACTCGCTGTCGGCCGCGCGTCCCGGTGCGCGGCGCGAGCAGCTCGCGTCGTACATCAAGCGGCTCGATGACCTCGAGGGAATCTGCAAGCGGTTCACCGGGGTCGAGCGCGCGTTCGCGCTGATGGCCGGCCGCGAGATCCGCGTGATGGTCATGAACGATCAGGTCGACGACGCGCAGGCGGTGGTGATGTCGAAGGAGATCGCGCGCGCGATCGAGAACGAGGCCACGTACCCCGGTCAGATCCGCGTGGTCGTCGTGCGCGAGACCCGCGCCTCCGACTACGCGCGCTAGTTTCGCGACATCGAGCGAGCTTCTCGACGAGGCCGAGCGGGTGGCCGGCGCCGCACCGCGCCGATCAGGTGACGCTCACGCTCGCACTCCCGCCGCGCGGCTCGACCGCGACGGATCGCGGGCAGCATCCGCGACGGGATCGAGTAGAGTCGGCCGCCGGAGGGCGTCGTGAACGATCAGCGCGTGTTCCCCTTGATCGAGGTCACCCGGGGCGAGCTGACCGAGCTCGCCGGCGAGCCGATCACCCGCACCGAGCCTGTCAACGGCGGGCTCACGAACACGCTCCACAAGGTCTGGCTGGCGAGCGGCAGCGTGCTCGTCATCAAGCACCACGCCGGTGGCCCCGAACCGTTCCAGGACGAGGTCGCGACGATCGCGCGGCTCGCCGGGATCCTGCCGGTCCCCGAGGTCGTGCGCACCGACACCACCCGGCGCGCGATCGTCTACCGCTGGGTCGAGGGCATCACGATCGATGAGTGCCGGCGCAAGCAACCGCCCGCCGCGTTCGCGTCGCTCGCCGAGCCGCTCGGCCGGTTCCTCGCGTGGCTCGCGACGGTCTCGTGGACCGGGACGTGGGACGTCGCCCCGCTGCTCGCCCGCGCGCGGCTCCAGCTCACGGAGGGCCGGGCGCGGCAGCGGCTCGGCGCCCCGACCGCGGACGTGCTCGCCGCTGCACTCGCGGACGAGACCCCGGCGCTCGCCTGGGGGACGCCGTGCCTCAGCCATGGCGACCTCGGCGGCCGCAACATGATCGTCCAGCACGCGATGGGCGATCGCTGGCGGATCGGCGGGGTCATCGACTGGGAAGCCGCGGCGTGCGCCTCTCCCCTCGTCGATCTCGGCAGCGTGTTCCGCGACGCGCGCCGCTATGACGCGGCCTTCCTCGCCGACTTCGAGCGCGGCTATCGCGAAGCCGATGGCGCCCTGCCCGACCGCTGGTTCCACCTGGCCCGGCTGCTCGACGCCCTCAGCCTCGTCGACCTCCTCGACGAGGACCGCGAGCTCCCGGGCGTGTTCGCGGAGTGCCGGATGCTGATCGCGCACCTCGTCGCTGACGTCCGCGGGTGAGTCGCGATGCCGTCGCCCGCGCTGGCGGAGGTCGCGCAGCGCTGGACCTCGCGCGACGCGAGTGTGGCGCGTGCGCGACAGTGCTCTGCGAAATCAGCAGAGCTCCGCGCGCCGCGCGCCGTTCGTTGCGTGCGCTTCGACGCTAGCCCCGCGCGATCATTCATCACGCCTGCGCGGCATACGAAGTGCTCAGAGGTCAAAGCATGCGCATGCCCCTGCTCGGTCTCCTCGCGATCCCCGCTCTCGTGTCGTCCGCCGCGGCCGACCGCACCGGCGGAGGTCGAGGCGGTGGCGGGGCGCTCAGCAGCGTGAGCGCGGGACTCGGCCGCGCGACCGGCGGCAGCTCGCAGCCGTCGCGCAGCGGGAACGAGGATCACCGCTTCCGCGAGAGCGCCGAGGAGCTGGCGTGTTACGACCGCGAGCGTCGGCCGGTCCGCTGCGAGCTCGACATCGCCGGCGGTGGCAACATCGGCGTCGCCGCGCGCGGCGGCGCCGCCGCACGCCTGCCCAGCCGGGCTCGACTCGAGGGCTACGTCGGAGCGCAGAAGGTGCTCGACTCCGACGGTGCGTTCTCCGCGGAGGTCGCCGTGACCGACTGGCGGCTGCGTGTGATCGCCGGGGTCTCGCAGTACTTCGAGACGCTCCCCGGCGGCGACCGGCTGACGATGACGACGCCGAGCCTGCTGCTCGGCGTGCGGATCGATGACCTCGGCACCACGCGCGTGATCCTCGAGGGCGGCGTCGTCCACGTCAGCACGCAGGACGATCCGATGGAGGACTCGTCGTTCACCGGCGCGATCGCGGGCCTGACCGTCGAGCACCCGCTGTCGACGCAGCTCTCGCTGGTCGGCAACGTGCACAACCTGTGGTTCGACGACGACGTCCGCGCGCGCGCCGCCCGGATCGGCATCCGTTACGGCCGCGTCCAGGCCTCGGTCCGCGTGCTCGACTTCAACGTCGGGCCGGCGCTGTGGGGCCCGGAGGTCGGCGTTCGCTTCTAGCTCGCCCGCTACGTCCGGCCGCCGACGAGCACGAACGCCAGGCGCCGGATCGCGGTGTCCTGCGGCCCGAGTACAATCGTGAAGCCGCCACCGACCGCGAGATCGAGGTGGGACGTCGCGCGCACGCGACGCCGCCGGCGAGCGGAACGTAGTAGCTGTCGTGCCACACCTCGAGATCGGACTCCCAGCCGCTCTGGGCCCATACCGCCCACCGGCAGGGCGGCTGCACCGTGGAGTTGATCGGGACATTCAGGGCGGCGCGGGTCCCTCGTCGCGGTTCGCGAGGCCGAGCCGACCACGCATCCACCGCACGCTCGCACCGAGGGAGAGCGCCGGCTGGACCGGATCGAGCTCGCGGACGAGCAACCGAGCGTGCGGCGCGATCGCGAGCGCCCCCTCGCGCGCGGCGTCGCGGACGTCGACGCCACTGCCGTGATAGGTGGTCTTGCCGCCGATACTCGATCCGGGCGCGATCCGATCTAGGCTGTGGTTCGAGTGGACGACGCCGACGGTCCAGCGGGGATGGACGCCGCCCCACAGGTCGGGCGCGACCGACGTGCCTCGCCGACCTTGCGTGGGGACGCCTCGATCTCGACGACGATCGCCGCCTCGACCTGGCTGGCGCGCAGCCCGAGTGGCGCGCGACGAGATCGTTCGAGTCGGTCACACGCCGAGCTCGCCACGGCGAGCACCACCTGCGCGGTCCGGTCTACGTCGAGCAGCATGGGCTCGCGGCCTACCTCGAAGTCCAGCCTTCGATCGACGCACTCCGCGCGATGGCTACGACGTCGTTTCGTTCGCGTATCCGTTCGGAGACTGGAGACCGGACCTCGGAGCTCGACCGTGCCGTCGCAAAGCGCATTTCGCTCATCCCGTTCGCTCGTCATCACGAGCGGGCTCGTCAGTAGCCCCTGCCCGATCTAGACACCCAGGGCCCGTCCCGGGGTAGCTTCGGCGCGATATGTCACTGCTCGACGATCTTCAGCAGCGCGGCCTGATCCAGGAGGTCACCGATCGCGACGGGCTCGGCCAGCTCCTCGCCTCGCAGGTCGTGCCGCTCTATGCGGGCTACGACCCCACCGCGTCGAGCCTGCACGTCGGCAACCTGGTCCCCACCATCCTGCTGAAGCGGTTCCAGCTCGCCGGTCATCGCCCGATCGTCGTCGTCGGTGGCGCGACCGGCATGATCGGTGATCCGAGCGGCAAGAGCGACGAGCGCAACCTGCTCGACGACGCCACGCTCGCCACCAACCTCGCCGGGATCCGCGGCCAGCTCTCGCGCTTGCTCGACTTCGACGACGCCAAGGTCGGCGCGGTGATGACGAACAACGCCGAGTGGATGCGCGGCATCTCCTTCCTCGAGTTCCTCCGCGACGTCGGCAAGTACCTGACGGTCAACTACATGACGGCGAAGGAGTCGGTGAGGACGCGGCTCGAGGGCGACACCGGCATCAGCTACACCGAGTTCTCGTACATGCTGCTGCAGGCCCACGACTTCGTGCACCTCGCGAAGGAGCACGGATGTCGCCTGCAGGTCGGTGGCTCGGATCAGTACGGCAACATCACGGCAGGAACCGAGCTGTCACGCAAGATGGGCGGCCCGCAGCTCTATGGTCTGGTCGCGCCACTGCTCCTCGATTCGACGGGCCAGAAGATGGGCAAGTCCGCATCGGGCGAGCGGATCTGGCTCGACCCCGAGCGCACGAAGCCGTACGAGTTCTACCAGTACTGGTTCAACCGCCCCGACGAGGAGCTGCCGCGCCTGCTGCGGCTGTTCTCGCTGCGCCCGCTCGCCGAGCTCGACGCGCTGCTCGCCGAGCACGATGCCGATCGCGCGAAGCGCCGCGCCCAGCGCGAGCTCGCGCGCGCGATGACGAGCTGGGTCCACGGCGACACCGCGGTAGCGAACGCCGAGACCGCACAGCGCGTGATGTTCGGCGAGTCCCTGCAGGGCGTCACCGATGCGCAGCTCGGAGTGCTCGCCGGCATCGTCAAGACCGTCGACGTCCCGCGCTCGGAGCTCGCCGCCGGCATCGGCCTCATCGACCTGCTCGCCCGCACGGTCACCGACTCCAAGGGCGCGGCGCGCCGGCTGCTCACGCAGGGCGGCGCGTCGATCAACAACGTGAAGATCACCGACGTCGAGCACAAGGTGACCCTCGGCGATCTCGCGTCCGAGTCGATGCTCGTGATCGGCAGCGGCAAGCGCGACAAGTGCCTTGTGCGCGTGATCTGATGGCCGAGTTCCACGCCGGCTTCTTCGTGCGCTCGCTTGCTCCAGCGTGCGCCGATCCCGTGCGTGTCGCGCTCGCCGCCGGGCTACGTGCCCGCGCGGTCGATCCTCGCAAGCTGCACGTCAGCTTCGCCGCGGTCCGCGCGTGCCCGGTCATGCACGTGACCATCCGCAACCACGTCGGCGATCCCAAGGAAGCAGCCGAGCTCCACCACCGCCACTTCGCGCTCGGCGCCGAGCTCGCGCGCGCGGCCCTCGCGGAGGTCTGGGCCTATCACTGCGAGTCGCAGTTCGGCAGTGAGCAGGTCCAGCACTTCGCGATCGACGGGGCCACCAGCGAGCCCGCCGCCTGCGAGTGGCGCACGCTCGCCGGCGAGCGAGGCGTCGCCTACGACCCGCACGATGCGGCAGCGCTCGCGTCGCTCCTCGAGGCAGCACCGCTCGGCGCCCTCGCCGCACAGCTCGGCATCTCGCGCGAGCTGCTCGAGATGACGCTCGGCCGCGCCCCGTCGCGCGTCGACGTCAGCCTCGCTTCGAGCACCACCTGCACCGAGGCGGTGACCGCGTACTTGACCGGCGCGCTGCGTCCACCCGTGATCATCTCGCCACCTGATCGAAAGCTCGCCCCCTCCGATCTCGAGGAGACCCTCTACTTCCCCGGCTGGATGGGCGAGGAGCTGGTCGCGCACGCGCGCCGCCTCGGGATCAACGTCGGCACGCTCGTATGGGCCGCCTGGGAGCACGCGAAGCCCAAGCTGTACCAGCTGACCCCGCTGTTCGATGACTACCCGCCCGAGGGCAGCCTGCCACCGGCGGCGCGCGTTCGCCCGGCACCACCGAGCAA
>JALZOI010000312.1 GCA_030857245.1 Myxococcota bacterium | reverse complement strand
CAGCCGCTGCGCCCACAGCGGCGTGCGCTGGCCGGGGCGGCGGCGCGGCAGCAGCAGGGCGCGCGCGGCGTTCTCGCGAAAGTGCGTCGCGAACACGCTCGACCGCGCGAGCTCGTCGACGAGGATCGTCTCAACGTCGTCGGGATCCGGGATCAGCTGGTCGTCGGTCGGCAGCACGTCACCGTCGGCGAACCGCATCGCGATGCCGTCGTCGGTCCACAGCGGGTGGATCGGATAGCCGAGGTCGGCCTCGAGCTGCTTGGCGATCACGAGCGCCCACGGCGCGTGGATGCGGCTGCCGAACGGCGACAGGATGCAGACGCGGACGTCGCCGAGCTCGTCGCGGAACCGCTCGATCGTGATCGCGCGATCCGTCGGTACCGCGCCGGTCGCCGCGCGCTGGTCGCCGAGGTACTTCATCAGGTTGTCGGCCGCGAAGCTGTCGAGCCGGTAGTCGGTCTGCAGCCAGCTCTTCGCGGCGACGGCGTCGTCGGCGAGCCGGGTGTCGAGCTCGCGGCAGAACGCGCCGAGGGCCTGGCCGAGCTCGAGCGGCCGGCCCGGGCCCTCACCGCGCCAGAACGGCATCTTGCCGGGCTGGCCCGGCGCCGGCGAGACGATCACTCGATCGCGGGTGATGTCCTCGATCCGCCACGTGGTGGCGCCGAGGATGAAGGTCTCGCCCTTGCGGCTCTCGGCGACCATCTCCTCGTCGAGCTCGCCGATCCGCGGCCCGGTGCCGATGTGGACGGCGTAGGTGCCGCGATCCGGAATCGTGCCGCCCGAGATCACGCTGAGCAGGCGCGCGCCGCGGCGGCCGACGAGGGTGTCGGCCTGGCGATCCCAGGTCAGGCGCGGCCGCAGCTCGGCGAACTCGTCGGAGGGATAGCGCCCCGACAGCATGTCGAGCACGCCGATGAACGCCTGCCGCGACAGCTCGCGATAGCTCGCGGCGCGGTGGATCAGCCGCTCGAGATCGTCGACCTGCCAGGTGTCGGCCGCGACCATCGCGACGATCTGCTGCGCGAGCACGTCGAGCGCGGAGTCGGGCACGCGGATCGACTCGACCTCGCCGTCGAGCATCTTGCGCGCGACCACCGTGGCCTCGAGCAGGTCCCCGCGGAACTTGGGGAGGATCCGGCCGATCGAGACGCCGCCGACGTGGTGACCGGCGCGGCCGATCCGCTGGAGCCCGCGCGACACCGCGCCGGGCGACTCGACCTGGACCACGAGATCGACGGTGCCCATGTCGATGCCGAGCTCGAGCGAGGACGTCGCCACGATCGCGCGGAGCCGGCCGCCTTTGAGCGCCTCCTCGATCTCCATGCGCTGGTGGCGCGCCACCGAGCCGTGGTGCGCGCGCACGAGCTCGACCTCGGCGGTCACCAGCCCGTCGGCGACGGCGAGCTCGCTGAGCTGCTGCGAGACGCGCTCGGCGAGCCGCCGCGAGTTGACGAACACGATCGTGGTGCGGTGCGCGAGGATCATCTCGAGCAGCCGCGGGTAGATCAGCGGCCACATGCCACCCGGGCTGTCGCGACCGGGTGCGCCGCCTTCGAACGCATTGGCGCCGTGCTTGGGCGGCGGCGGCGGCGGCGGCGGCGGGGCCTCCATGTCGGGCGCGGGCACGACGATCTCGAGATCGAGCGAGGGGCGCGCGCTGGCGTCGACGATCTCGACCGCGCGGTCGCCGCCCAGATACCGAGCCACTTCCGTGAGTGGACGCTGGGTCGCCGACAGGCCGATGCGCTGCGGCTCGGGGTTGCCGGCGGCGGTCACCAGGTGGCAGAGCCGCTCGAGGGAGAGCGCGAGGTGGATGCCGCGCTTGGTCGGCGCGAGCGCGTGGATCTCGTCGACGATGATCGTCTGGACGCCCGTCAGACGCTCGCGGGACGGGCCGGCGAGCAGCAGGTAGAGCGACTCCGGGGTCGTGATCAGGATCTGCCCGGGCTGCTTGCGCTGGCGCTCGCGCTCCTTGGGCGGCGTGTCGCCGGTCCGGACGTCGGCGGTGATCAGGCCGGCCGCGCCGAGGCGCTGGAGGCCGGCGAGCGGCGCGCGCAGGTTGCGTTCGATGTCGTAGGCGAGGGCCTTGATCGGCGAGACGTAGACGACGCGGGTGCCGGGCGGCGCCTGAACGGCGGGCTCGCACGCGAGCCGATCGAGGCACCACAGGAAGGCCGCGAGCGTCTTGCCGCTGCCGGTCGGCGCCAGCATGAGCGTGTGATCGCCACGCGCGATGCTGGCCCAGCCGCGGGCCTGGACCGGCGTCGGCTCACGAAAGCTCTGACGAAACCACGTGCGCGCGGCCTCGCCAAACGGCGCGAGCGGATCGGCAGACACGCTGCACCATAGCAACCGGGAGCCGAAGACGAAGGCCCGCGCCGAGCCCGAGCCCGAGCCCGAACCCGAGCCCGAACCCGAGCCCGAACCCGAGCCCGAGCCCGAGCCCGAGCCCGAGCCCGAGCCCAGCTCCCCCAGCCCCGCGGCCATACCCGTGAGTTGACATAATCCTGATTCTGCGACGCGACCAGTATGGCTAACCTACCGCAATGGTTGCCACGTAAGCCTCGCAGGCTGTCAGCCGCCGACGTCGCCATAACCAGGTCCAACGGCGCCGCGGATTCGGTCTCGGACTCGGATCCCGTCTCGGTTTCGAACTGTCTCGGTTCGGACTCGGATCCGGTCTCGGGTTCGGTCTCGGGTTCGGACTCGGATCCGGTCTCGGGTTCGGACTCGGATCCGGTCTCGGGTTCGGACTCGGATCCGGTCTCGGGTTCGGACTCGGATCCGGTCTCGGTTCCTGCCGCCACCACCGCCGATCCGGCCTTGGCAACGCAGACGCTCACAGTTGCCAGTTGCCGGTTGCCCGCTGCCCGCCGCCTGTTTCTGAGGCTCTGAGGCTCTGCCCGCTGCCCGCCGCCTGTTTCTGAGGCTCTGAGGCTCTGCCCGCTGCCCGCTGCCTGTTTCTGAGGGCTCCGCCGCCTGCCCGCTGCCACGCCGCCCGTTTCTGAGGCTCTGCCGCCTGCCGCTGCCCGCCGCCCGTTTCCGAGGTTCCGCGCTGCGCGATCCAGCCCGGTGTGCGGCGCGGCGCAGCTCCACGGTGGCACGCGGTTCGCTCCAAGAAGTCTTGTGAGTCGCCGGCTGCGCGTCATGACCTACAACATCCGCAACGGGCGCGGCGTCGACGATCGCGTCGACCTCGACCGCATCGCGGAGGTCATCGCCGCGTTCGACCCCGATGTCGTGGCGCTGCAGGAGGTCGACGTGGGCCGTGCCCGCAGCGGCAGCGTCGATCAGGCGTCGTATCTGGCGACCCGCCTCGCGATGTCCGCGAGCTTCGCGCCGTGCATCGAGCGCGGCTCCGACCAGTACGGGATCGCGACCCTGAGCCGGCTGCCGGTGCGTGAGACGCGCCAGCTCAGCCTGCCGCACCAGGCCGGGCGCCGTCGCTCCGAGCCCCGGTGCGCGCTGCTGACACGGCTGACCTGGGAGGCCACCGGGAGCGATCTCGACGTCGTCAACACGCACCTGTCGATCCTGCCCGGCGAGCGGCCGGCCCAGGTCGCGATGATCACCGCCGAGGTCGCGGGCCCCGAGCTCGTCATCGCGGGCGACTTCAACTGCACGCCGTGGTCGCGCTCGTTCAAGGCGCTGTGCTGCGGGCTGCACTCGGCCGCCGGCGCGTCGCGGAGCTGGCCTGCCCGGTTCCCGCTGCTGGCGCTCGACCACATCCTGTTTCGCGGGCCGCTCGCGGTGATCCGCGCCGGAACGTGGACCGTCGGCCCGGCGCGCCGCGCGTCCGATCATCTCCCTGTCTTCGCCGAGCTCGAACGCACCCCGAAGGAAGCCGCCGCATGACCCAGCTCCTGATCCCCGGCCTGACCTGCGCGACCACGTTCCCCGGCCCGCGCTCCGGCGTGCTCGTCGACGGGCGCGACTTCTACAAGGCGCTGTTCGATGCGTGCTGCAAGGCGCAGCGCTCGATCCTCATGACGGGCTGGCAGTTCGACAGCAAGGTCGAGCTGCTGCGCGGCGAGGATGCCGCGGACTGCGCGCGCCCGACCCGGCTGGTCGACTTCCTCCGCGACCTCTGCGAGGCCCGCCCGGACCTCGACATCTACATGCTCGCCTGGGACGCCTCGCCGGTGTTCGCGTTCGAGCGCGAGCCGCTGCAGCGCCTGATGTTCCAGCTCCGCGGCCACAAGCGCATCCACTACAAGATGGACAACAAGCACCCGACGGGTGCGAGCCATCACCAGAAGCTCGTGCTCGTCGACCGCGCGATCGCGTTCGTCGGCGGCATGGATGTCTGCAACTCGCGCTGGGACGACCGCGCGCACGCCGCCGACGCACCCGATCGCTGCTCCGGGAGCCGCTCGTACGCGCCGTATCACGACGTCCAGGCCTACGTGACCGGCGACGCTGTCGATGTCCTGCGGACCTGGTTCTGCGAGCGCTGGGTGCTCGCGACCGGCAAGCCGCTCGATCTTCCCGAGGTCGCCCGCGAGGAGATCGAGATCACGCCGTCGTTCCCCGTCGACGCGCCGCGGATCGGCCTGACCCGCACCCTGCCGCGCACCGAGGACCCGCCGAGCGCGCCGGTCCTGGAGCTCTACGAGCTGCACCTCCGGGCGATCGCGGCGGCCGAGCGGCTGATCTACATCGAGAACCAGTACCTGTCGTGCGACGAGATCAGCGACGCGCTCGTGCATCGCATGGAGAAGAGCTGCGACCCGCCGCTCGAGATCGTGATCCTGCTCCCCGAGAAGAGCGCCGGCTTCAAGGAGCGGATCTCGATCGGCGTCTACCAGCAGCGCATCCTCGAGCGGCTGGGCGCCGTCGCCGAGCGCACCGGGCACCACCTCGGCGTCTACTACCACTGCGCGTGCGGCAAGGACGGCGAGGTCCCGGTGTTCATCCACGCCAAGGTCCTCGCCGTCGACGACCGCTTCCTGCTCGTCAGCTCGGCGAACACCTCGAACCGCAGCATGGGCTTTGACACCGAGCTCGGGCTCGCATGGGAGGCACCTGAAGCGACCGAGTCGCTCAAGAGCGCGCGCATCGATCTGCTCGGCGAGCACGTCGGCGTCGAGGGCGCCGAGGCCGACACGGTGCTCGGCTCGATCGGTGGGCTGGTCGGCCGGCTCGATGACCTGGCGCGTGCGAAGTCGCACCACCTACGGCTCCATGCCCGCAACGTCGACGAGAAGCCGGGCTGGTTCCTCTCCAAGTTCATCCCCGACGAGACGCCGTTCGATCCCGACGATCCGCGATCGTTCGAGGATGCGCTGCCCGAGCCCGGGGTCTGGCTCGATCGCCTGTTCCGCGATCCGTTCATGCTGGTGTCGAACGCGCGCCGCGGCTTCCGCAAGCACCGCAACCGCCTCAAGGCGTAGCTCGACGTGGACAGCGACGCGCTGCGCAACATCGATCGTGGCGCCTCGCTCGTGGGCACCGCCGGAAATAGGCCGTGCGTCGCCCGCGTTGGGTCGACATGCTTCTGCGGATCCTCATGGCCGGCTCGGTGCTCGGCGGCTGCACCGCCGGCAGCGCTGACGGGAGCTCCGGCGACCGCCGTGGCGACGCCGCCGACACCGGCACGAACTCCGACGGCACCCTGCGCAGCCTCGCGCCGTACCACGCGAGCCTTCCCGCGCTCACCCTCGTGCTCGACGACGACGACCTCGGACCGCGGGCGATGTCGGCCGGCCTCATCGGCGACGAGCCATATGCCTGGCCGCCTCGGTCAACCAACGGCGGGGCGTGCGGCGGGTGCGCCGAGCCGGGCGATCGCTGGGACGTCCACGTCGTCGTGTTCCGCGGCGCGGGCCTCCTCGTCGGCGCGTGGTACCCGACGGTGCCCGGGCGCTCGGACTACCGCCTCGTGACCCTTGCTGCGGCGCGGGCCCACCTCGATGCCGAGATCGATGGCCTGCGCGACGTCGACCCCATCGAGGACGGGATCCTCGTCGCACTGCGCAGCCGGCTCGAGGAGACGCGCGCCCGCCTCGACGCCGCGTTCAGCCGACGCTAGCCGCAACGCTGGTCAGCCAAGGTCGTTCGTGCACGTGCCACACACGTGCACGTGCACGACGTCGGAACGCGAACGGACCAGCATTGACGCTAGCCGTGCGCGATCTGGCCGCCGGGTCCGAGCCGGTGGCCGAGCCGCGAGATCTCCTCGCTGGTCAGCCCGCTCGACGCCTCGATCGTCACGCTCGCCTCGCGGCCCGTCCCGATCTCGGTGGCCGTGATCTCGAGGATCCCGTCGGCGTCCATCGTGAAGCTGACCTCGACCTTGGTCTGGCCGCGGGGCGCCGGGCGCAGATCGCCGAGCACGAAGCGACCGAGCCGCCGGTTGCGCGACGCCAGCTCGTTCTCGCCCTGGAAGATCTCGATCGCGACGAAGGTCTGGTTGTCCTCGGTCGTCGCGAACACCTTCTTCGCGCGCGTCGGGATGCTCGTGTTGGCCGTGATCACCACGCTCATCCGATCGCCCGCGACCTTGACGCCCATGTCATGCGGCGTGACGTCGAGGAGCACGACCTCCTGGAGTTCGCCGCCCATGATCCCCGAGTGCACCGCGGCCCCCATCGCGACGATCTCGTCGGGGTTGACGCCCTTGCTCGCCGGCTTGCCGAAGATCCGGACCGCGCGCTCCTGCACCGCCGGCATCCTCGTCATGCCGCCGACCAGCAGCACCTGGTCGATGTCCGCCGGGTTGCAGTGCGCGTCGGCGAGCGCCTTCAGGCACGGCGCCTCGAGGCGCTCGAGCAGCGGCCGGCACGCGCGCTCGAGCTGGCCCCGCTCGAGCTCGCGCATCAGGTGGATCGGCCCGGCCGGGCCGGCGGCGATGAACGGCAGGTTGACGTCGGTCGTCATCGCGCTCGACAGCTCGATCTTCGCGCGCTCGGCAGCCTCCTTGAGGCGCTGCAGCGCGACCGAGTCCCGCCGGAGATCCATGCCGTGCTCGCTCGCGAAGTGATCCGCGAGGAGATCGATGATCACGCGATCGAAGTCGTCGCCGCCGAGCGTGGTGTCGCCGTGCGTCGCGAGCACCTCGAACACGCCGTTCTCGATCGCGAGCACGGAGATGTCGAACGTGCCACCGCCGAGATCGAACACGGCGAGCCGCTGGTTCGTCTGGTGCTGCATGCCGTATGCGAGCGCGGCCGCGGTCGGCTCGTTGAGGATCGCGCGGACCGTCAGGCCCGCGATCGCGCCGGCATCCTTCGTCGCCTGGCGCTGCACATCGTCGAAGTACGCCGGGACGGTGACCACCGCCTCGCTGACCGGCTCGCCGAGATAGTCCTCGGCGACGCGCTTCATCTTCGCGAGCACGTGCGCCGAGATCTCCTGCGGGGATCGCGGGGTCCCGGCGATCTCGACCCAGGCATCGCCGTTCTTCGCCGCCACCAGGGCGTAGGGCAGCCGGGACGCCATCGTCTGGACGTCGCGCTCGTTCGCCTTGCGCCCGATCAGCCGCTTCGCGCCGTACACCGTGCGCTGCGGGTTCGTCACCATCTGGCGCTTGCTCGCCGCGCCGACGACGACGTCCCCATCGGCGTTCCACGACACCATCGAAGGCGTCGTCCGACCACCCTCCTGGTTGTGGATCACCGTGGGCTCGCCGCCTTCGAGGACGGCGACGCACGAGTTCGTCGTGCCCAGATCGATCCCGATGACGCGCCCCATCGCCTCGCCAGTATACCTACCTTCGGCGGGTGAAGAGCTCGGCGAGCGCGGTCTTGGCGATCTGAAGATCGGGATCGAGCTGGAGCGCCGTATCGAGCTCCACGCGGGCCTCGTCGAGGCGGCGCGCCAGCTGGGCTTCGCGGCCGCGCGCGTACGCGACGAGCGCGCGGTACTTCGTGGACGCCGGCGATTTCGCGAGCAGCACATCGAGGCCGGTGCGGGCGGCCTGCCACTGGTTGCGCTGCAGGAACTCGTAGATCGCGACGAGCTCGGGCTCGGGGCGCGCGGCGGGCACGGCGGGCCGCGGACCGGAGGAGGTCCCGTCGGTGGCGGCGCGGGCCGGTGGCGTCGTGGCC
>JALZOI010000954.1 GCA_030857245.1 Myxococcota bacterium | reverse complement strand
GTCGTGGCGGCCGAGCACCTGCACGGCGGACCGTACACGCTCGGCATCCTGATGGGCGCCGCCGGCCTCGGCGCGCTCACCGGCGCACTCTACCTCGCGGGCCGCAGCACGATCGTCGGGCTCGGCGCGGTGATCGGCCGCTGCGCCTTCCTGCTCGGCGCCGGGCTCGCCGCGCTCGAGCTCGCGACCAGCGTGTGGCTCGCCGCGCCGATCCTGTTCGTCACCGGGCTCTCGTTGATGGTGCAGATGGCGTCGACGAACACGATCATCCAGACCGTGGTCGATCCGGACAAGCTCGGCCGCGTGATGGGGCTCTACGCCGTCGCGTTCGCCGGTGGCATGCCGCTCGGCGCGCTGCTGCAAGGCATGCTCGCGAGCCGGATCGGCGCGGTGCACACGTTCCTCGTCGCCGGCGTGATCTGCATGGCGAGCGCGCTGGTCTTCCTCCGCAAGCTGCCCAGGATCCGGCTCGCGTCGCGCGCGATGTACGTCCGCCTCGGGTTGCTCGAGTAGCGCACGCGGGGCCGCGGCAGCCCGCTAGAGCTCGAAGCTGAACACCACGATCGCCGCGGTCGCGGTGCCGATCGTGTTCGCGAGCTGATCACCCCACGAGTAGCCGGTGTCGTCGACCAGCTCCTTCGTGGTGCCGAGGACGAGCGTCGTCGCCGCCGCGATCGCGACCGCCTGCCAGCGCGGCACGTCGTGGTGGCGAGCCACGACCGCGATCGTGAACGTCAGGCCGTAGCTGACGGCGAGGTGGGCCTGCTTGTCGAGGTCGCGCGGGTCGAAGGCATCGGCGCGCGCGCTCGTCGGGGGCCCGACCAGGAGCGTGGCGAGCGTGGCGAACGTGGCAGCGGCGAGGGTGTGGGGGCGGCGCACGGCGCTCGAGTGATCGCACGGATCGGGTCAGCGTGGCGGGACCGCGTAGCCCCGGGCCGGGAAGGGATCCGCGGAGTCCCGGCGGTGGAGCTCGGCGGGCGTCCACACGGCGCCGCGCTCGGCGAAGATCGCGAAGCCGATCACCCCGACGTTGCGATCGCCCGAAGACTGCGCCGCGTAGGACTCGGCGACCTTGCCGAACCGGAAGGCGGCGACCGCCGCATCGGAGGTCCGGAAGCCATCGATCACGAGCTCGCCGTGCGGCTCGACGAGGTAGCCGCGGCGGTTCGGATCGGCGGGCTTGCCATCCACGACATCGAGGCCGTCGACCGACGCCACGACCTCGAAGCGCGCGGTCGTCCCGTTGCGGACGACGATCCGATAGCGAGCGCCATCCTCACCGACGATCAGCGCCCGCCCACCGGCGTGGTAACCCGCGAGCGTGCGGCCGGCATCATCGACGAGCGCGACCGAGAGCGAGCCGTCGCCGGCGTAGAGCTCGAGCGGCTGCGGCTGCGAGCCGAGGTACGACGCGTGCGCGCCGATCCCGTGGGCGTCGTTGTAGTGCAACGCGACCTGCGCCCATGGCGCGCTCGAGGCCCGCACGAATGGCGAGAACGAGATCGGCGCGTGGACCTGCTCGCCCCACGAGGTCCCGAGCCCAGGCCGCTCGACCTCCGGCGCCGGAGCCAGCTCGTAGCGCGACGGGTGCTGCACCACGGAGCTGGGGCCGCCTCCCGGTGCGACCGCCGTCGCAGGTGCGTAGCTACCACCCGGCGCGGCGACGGTCGTGTGCTGCGGCGCGCCGTAGCTGCCGCCGGCGCCGCACGCGGCCGCGGTGAGCATCACGGGGACCGCGAGGGCGAGGGCGAGGCCGGCGAAGCGCGGGGTCGGCATGTGCCCTCTGAACGCGACCGGCACGCCGCCCCTTACAGGCCGTTCACGCGGCCGTTCACCAGGGCCACAGGCTCCACGTGAAGTAACCGCCCGCGAGCAGCAGCGCCGTGAGCGCCCACGCGCCGAACAGCCGCAGCATGACCTCGGACCAGGGCCTCGGCACCAGCCTGCTGAGCAGAGCGCCCAGCAGCGCGCCGCAGATCATCCCGCCGAGGCCCCACGCGACGATGCCGAGGTAGACGATCGAGATGTAGGGCGTGGGCTCGAAGGTCACGTCGCCGTGCAGTGGCACGTAGGTGAGCTTCGGCCAGCGGCCCCACTCGCAGGCGGCGTACGCGAACGCACCGCCGATGATCGCGCACATCGCGATCAGGTACGCGCGCTGGCTGCGCGGCATCGCAGTCATCGCAGTCATCGCCGGCTGCCCTCCGCGCCCGCGTGGCAGCGCGTGCAGGTCGTGCCCGTCAGCTTGAACGAGGCGCGTCCGTCGTGGCAGGGCGCGCAGGTCGACTTCGGCGGCGCCGCGAGCTGGAGCACGTCGGGCGACGTCATGTCGACGTGGCACTGCACGCACGGCAGCACGCTGCCATCGGCCGCCTTGACGTGGCGCTCGTGAGCGAACCGCGCCCGCGCCGACCACGGCACGGCGAGCCGCGTGGCGCGGCGCTGCGC
>JALZOI010000311.1 GCA_030857245.1 Myxococcota bacterium | reverse complement strand
GCCGGCGCGGCCGGCATCGGCGAGGGCATCCCGCCGGGCGTCCCGGCCGGCAGCACCAGCGAGCGCTGCTCGTCGAGCATCTTCGCGATCTTCTGGTTGAGCTCGAAGTCGACGCTGCACACGATCGTCTCGAGGTTCTCGACGCGATCACGCAGCAGCTTGTTCTCGGAGGTCAACCGCTTGACCTCGAGCGAGGGCTCGCCATCGTGCTGCTTGCCGGCCTCGAGCTGATGGCGCCGCTGGCGCTCCTCGGCACGCGTCTTCAGCGCGTAGAGCGGTACGGCGAACGCACCCATCACCGCGATCAACCCCACCAGATCCATCAGCCGACCTCCGCGTTCAGGTGTACGACTCGATCGGCGGGCACGAGCAGACGAGGTTGCGATCGCCGTAGGCGTTGTCGACGCGAGCGACCGGCGGCCAGTACTTGTGCGAGCGCAGCCACGGCGCGGGGAACGCCGCCTGCTCGCGCGAGTACGGGCGATCCCACTCGGTGCCGGAGACGGCGCCCGCCGTGTGCGGCGCGTTCTTGAGCGGGTTGTTGGCGCGGTCCATCTTGCCGGCCTCGATGTCGGCGATCTCGGCGCGGATCGCGATCATCGCCTCGCAGAACCGATCGAGCTCGGCCTTGCTCTCGCTCTCCGTCGGCTCGACCATCAGCGTGCCGGGCACCGGGAACGACATCGTCGGCGCGTGGAAGCCGTAGTCCATCAGCCGCTTCGCGATGTCCTCGGCCTCGATCGCGGCGGACTTCTTGAAGCCGCGGCAGTCGAGGATCAGCTCGTGGGCGACGCGCCCGTTGCGGCCCGCGTAGAGCACCGGATAGTGCGAGCCGAGCCGGTGCGCGATGTAGTTGGCGTTGAGGATGGCGACCTCGGTCGCGCGGCGCAGCCCGGCCTCACCCATCATCGCGATGTACGCGAACGAGATCGGCAAGATCGACGCGGAGCCCCAGGCCGCCGCCGACACCGGCCCGACCGGCTGGCTACCCGGAAGCGCGAGCGGATGCCCCGGCAGGAACGGCGCGAGGTGCGACGCCACCGCGATCGGGCCCATGCCCGGGCCGCCGCCGCCGTGCGGGATGCAGAACGTCTTGTGAAGGTTGAGGTGACAGACGTCCGCGCCGATGTCGCCCGGGCGCGTCAGCCCGACCTGCGCGTTCATGTTCGCGCCGTCCATGTAGACCTGGCCACCGTGGCCATGCACGATCGCGCAGACCTCGGTGATGCCCTCCTCGAAGACGCCGTGCGTCGACGGGTACGTCACCATCAGCGCGCCGAGCTGGCCGGCGTGCTGCTCGGCCTTGGCGCGCAGATCGTTCAGGTCGATGGTGCCGTCCGAGGCCGACGCCACGACGACGACCTGCATGCCGGCGAGCACCGCCGACGCCGGGTTCGTGCCGTGCGCGCTCTGCGGGATCAGGCAGACCGTGCGGTGCGCCTCGTTGCGCGAGCGGTGGAACGCACGGATCGCGAGCAGCCCGGCGTACTCGCCCTGCGCGCCCGAGTTCGGCTGCAGCGAGACGGCCGCGAACCCCGTGATCTCGGCGAGCCACCCTTCGAGTTGCTCGAACATCGCGCGGTAGCCGCCCCACTGCTCGGCCGGGGCGTAGGGGTGCAGGCGCCCGAACTCCGGCCACGTGACCGGCAGCATCTCGGTGGTCGCGTTGAGCTTCATCGTGCACGACCCGAGCGGGATCATCGACGTCGTCAGCGAGAGGTCCTTCGCCTCGAGCCGCGTCAGGTAGCGGAGCAGCTCGTGCTCCGCGTGGTAGCGCTGGAACGTCGGGTGCTGGAGGTACGTCGACGTCCGCGCCAGCGTGCTCGGCAGCTCCGGCAGCTCGGTCGCCACGATCAGCTCGTTGACCTCGAACACCAGCTCGTCGGCGCCGGCGAAGGCCTCCAGCAGATCGTGGACGTCGGCGAGGTTGGTGGTCTCGTCACACGACAGCCCGATGCCGTCGGCGTAGCGGCGCAGGTTGATGCCACGATCGAGCGCGCGCGCGAGGATCTCGGCCTGGCGGTGCGAGTCGACGTCGATCCGCAGCGTGTCGAAGTACGTGCCCGGGCGCGGCTGGTAGCCGAGCCGGCGGAGCCCGGCCTCGATGACCGCGGTGAACCCGCGCACGCGGCGCGCGATCGTCGCGAGGCCCTCGGGGCCGTGATAGACGGCGTACATCGACGCCATCACGGCGAGCAGCACCTGCGCGGTGCAGATGTTCGACAGCGCCTTCTCGCGGCGGATGTGCTGCTCGCGGGTCTGCAGCGCGAGGCGGAACGCGGTCTTGCCCTTCGCGTCGCGCGACACGCCGATGATGCGACCCGGGATGAGCCGGCGGAAGTCCTCCTTGCACGACAGGAACGCCGCGTGCGGACCGCCGAAGCCCATCGGCACGCCGAAGCGCTGCGTGGTGCCGATCGCGATGTCCGCACCGAGCTCGCCCGGCGGGACCAGCAGCGTGAGCGCGAGCAGGTCGGTCGCCATCACGACCGCGCAGCCGCCGGCGCGCAGCTTCGCGACGAGCGCGCGGTAGTCGTCGACCCGACCGTCCGTGGTCGGATACGACAGCAGCACGCCGCAGACGTCGCCGCTGCTCGCCGCGACCGCGGTCTCGATCTCCGTCGCCGTGCCGACCTTGAGCTCGATGCCGAGCGGCTCCGCGCGGGTCGACATCACCGCGATCGTCTGCGGATGGGTCTCGGCCTGGACCCAGAACACGTTGCGCTTGCGCTCGTGCTTCTCGATGCACATCAGCATCGCCTCGCCCGCGGCGGTGGCCTCGTCGAGCAGCGACGCGTTCGCCATCGGCAGCGCCGTGAGGTCCTCGACCATCGTCTGGAAGTTGACGAGCGCCTCGAGCCGGCCCTGCGAGATCTCCGCCTGGTACGGCGTGTACTGCGTGTACCAGCCGGGGTTCTCGAGCACGTTGCGCAGGATCACCGGCGGCGTGATCGTGTCGTAGTAGCCCTGGCCGATGAACGACCGGAACACGTGGTTGTCGGCGGCGAGGTTCTTCAGCTCCTCCAGCAGCTCGTGCTCGCCGAGCGGCTCACCGAGCGAGAGCGGCCTGGCGAGGCGGATCGAGCTGGGCACCGTCGCGTCGGCGAGCGCATCGAGGCTGGCGTAGCCGAGTGCGGCGAGCATCTCCGCGATCTCGGTGCTCTGTGGCGAGATGTGGCGACGCGCGAACGTGTCCGATGGAGCGAGCAGGTCGGATTGCACCGGCGCACCCTACCCCCAAAAGAACCTCTTGAAAACCGGTGGGATCGCCGCCGCTGACCGGTCGGGGATGCGCTCGCGCAAGGCGAAAACTTGCCGCAGGCCACCGCTGGTCCCGGTCAGGGCGGCGCGCCGGCGAACGCGTGGAAGCTGGCCGCCTGGCCGAGCTCGGTCGGCTTGTAGCGGACGTCGAGCAGCGCGATCACCTCGGTCAGCGTCGCCGGTGCGCAGCCCACGACGAGCTGGTTGCAGCAGGCATACGCGAGCGGCAGGCCCATGCCGCCCTCGCCGTCCACCGGGTTCTGCTTGCCGCCGCCGGCGAGCTGGTGGCCGATGCGCACCGGCTCGATCGAGCCCCAGCGGTCGCGGACCTCGATCGCGAGGTAGCGCGCGTCAGCCGCCCACCGCACCGTGACCTCGTCGCGGCCGGTCAACGGCCGGCTGCCGTCGCGCGGCTCCCCGGCGCGGAACCGCACCCCGGCGGGATCGATCGGTGCGGCATACAGCGCGTTCGAGAGCAGCTCGTCGGCGATCACGCTGACCAGCGAGCCCACGCGATCGGGGAGGCCGACCGCGATCACGTCCCTGGCGAGGGCGGCCACGGCGGCCTCGCGGTCTCGCGCGTCGTCGAGCCGATAGCTCCGCACCTCGGCGCCCCACGCGACGTACTTCTCGAGGCCGAACACGTCGCCGCGGATCAACTTCTGCACCGTGGCGAGCAGCTCCTCGGCGAGGATCGGCATCGCGTGCGCGACGACGTGCTGCCAGCCGGTCCTCAGCAACGTGGTGATCGCGTCGCCGCCGGTCGGCGCGAGGCCCTCGCCGGGCACCGCGATCCACGCGCGCGCGGGCCGCTGGCGGAGCTCGGGGTTCGCGTGCGCGAGGCTCGCATCGACCACCGCGATCGTGTCGGCGTCGACCGCGGCGATCAGGCCGGCGAGGTCGCCGACGACTTCGACCGGGCACAGCGTGGCACCGACGAGCCGCTGCAACGCACGCTGGGCCTTGCGCTCCGGGTGCGCCACCACGAGCTTCCCCCGCGGTGTCGAGGACGCCGGCACCCCCGCAATATATCAGTACAGAACGCCGAGCGTGACCGTGCCGCCGTACGAACGATCCGCCGCGCCGCCGATGTCCTTCGTGGTCGGGTCCATGTCGCGATTGTTCGCGAGCTCGCCGCCCGCACCGACGAACGTGAACCCGATCTGCGTGACCTCGCCGACGAGCTTGAGAGCGAACCGATCACCGAGCACGACATCGAGGCCGGCCTCGCCACTCGCCCCGAAGATCTTCGCGCGCCCGTACGAGTCCGCCTTCTGGATCGGGCCGGCGTTGCTGACGAACATCGCCTCGCCGTACGCGACGAACGCGAACGTGCGGCCGAACGGGATCCGGAACCCGAGCCCGGGCGCGAGGAACCGGTAGTTGGTGTCAGGCAGATCGAGGTTCGCCGGACTGGTGAGCACGCTGCGGTCGGCCTTGAACTTGCGGCGGCCGATGTCGAGGCCCGCGGTGATCGACGGGCTCGTCGCCCGCTTCCCGAACGGGATGCGGAGCCGCGGCCCGAACGAGTAGTGCTGCTGATCGACGGGGATCTTCTTGCCCGCCTCGCCCTCGGCGTCGGTGGCGAGGTTCAGCGTCAGCGTCTTGTCGTACTCGGCCGCGCCGCCGAGGCCGGCGAGGAAGCTCTTCGCGTTGACGAACGCGAACGGGTACACCTCGACCTCGACCCGACCACCGGGCACCGGCGAGCTCTTGAAGTTGCGAGGGCCCTGCGTGAAGCCCGCGCGCTGCGTGAACTTGAGGGTGCGGCCGGCGACGGAGACGCCGCTGTCGAGCCGGATCGCGGCGCGATTCGCGGCGTGCTTGGGCTCCATGCGCTGCGCGATCACAGTCTCGGGCTCGTCCTCGTCGCCATCGCGCGCCGCCGTCTTCTTCTTCGTGCCCTTGCGCGGCAGATCGTCCTCGTCGTCATCGGCCTTCGAGCCGGTGTCCTCATCGCCGCCCTCGCCCGCTTCGCGCTTCGCGACCTTGGTCTTCTTCTTCTTCTTCGGCTCGGCCGCCTCGGCCGCCGCAGCATCCGGCTCGTCGACGATCTTCTGGACGAGCTTGTCGCGCAGCGCCTGCTTGAACCGCGCCGACTTCTCGTTCTTGAACTGGACCTTGAAGCCGCGCGACTTCTTGCCGTTCACGAACAGCTTGAAGCGCAGGACCTTCACCTTGCCCTTCTTCGGCTTCTTCTCGAGCGTCGCGATCACGACGGCATCGGCCTCGAGATCCATCGACAGCTTCTTCGCCTGCTTCTCCGTGAGCTCGGAGACATCGCCGAGCTTGTCGACCGCGCGGTTGGTCTCCTTCTCGCCGAGCACGGTGAGCTCGTCGCTATCGATCGCGGCGGCGACCGCATCGCGCATGTCGCCGGTGAGGTCACCGTCGATCGCGGTCAACGCCACCTTCGGCGCCGCGACGGCGACCGAGGCCGCAGCCGCACAGAGCAGCAGGGCGAGCGCCAAGGGAACTGGCGAAAGTCGCGAGGCGGGAAAGCGCATCATCGAAGGTCTCCACTCGCCCCACACGGCGAGCCACGTCCCGACACGGGTGCGAGCCGCCGAGTATACACGAGCACCACCCGCCACCATCGGTCTTTGCGACCCGCTGGTCGTCGTGCGCAGGGCGCTTGCCAATGCGGTCGAGCCATGGCCAGCTGGCCCCGCATGGACCCCGTCGACCGTCCGAACCTCACCATCACCGGTCGTCACAAGGCGATGACCGGGCAACACCTCGCCGTGCAAGAGGACGTCCTCGTCATCGTCACCCAGGCCTTCGGGCCGAAGGGCGATAACCTCGTCGGCATCGCGGAGGGCATCCACTTCGATGGTCACCCGGCGGTGACGATCGGCCTGCGCACGAACGGTCGCGAGGGGCTGGTCCACCTCTCGCCGATCCACGGCGACGGCCGCAAGTGGAAGCCCTTCGACATCGAAGCCGGCGCGCGCTGCGAGCTGTTCTGTCCCGTATCGGGCCAGCCGCTCGATCTCGTCGGCGAGGTCGAGGACGCATCGGGCGCGCGGTACTACGCGATCTACCTCACGCCGCAGCTGTCGCGCGGCTCGATGGTGATGGTCTCCGACATCTGGGGCCACAACCACTCGCGGATCATCGACGACTTCGAGCTGATCAGCGCGTGGGCGGCTAACCAGGACGCGCTGCCCGCCGAGTGATCACCGCGGGGTGATCACAGGTCGAACAGATAGAAGTACGCGCGCAGGTTCGCGTTCGCGATCGGCTTCTTGATGCGCGGCCGGCCGATGATGTCGAAGCAGACATCCTCGAAGATCGGGCTGCTGACGAGGAAGCACGCGCGCCACGGCACCGGGCCGTTCGAGAACCGCCGGCAGCTCGTCGCGAGCAGGCCATAGACGGTCTCGAGGTCCTGATCGTTCAGCCGCTCGCCGTACGGTGGGTTGCACAGGATCAGCCCCTGCTCGATCGTCCGGCCGCGCTCGCGCGCGATGTCGTGGATCGTCTCGGGCTTGAGGTGCGCGACGTCGGCGCGCTGCCACGTCACCTGATCGCGGACGCCCGCGGCGCGCGCGTTGTCGCGAGCGGCCGCGAGCACCTCGATGTCGAGATCGCAGCCGATCACGAGCGGCGCCGCGTCCGCGAACAGGGGCGGCGCCGGGCGATCGAGGCCGAGCGCGGCGAGCGTCGGCGTCTCGCGCGGCATCCCGCGGGCGGCATGCAGCGCCTCGATCAGGATGGTGCCCGAGCCGCACATCGGATCGACGAGCGTGTCCTTGCGGGCGTCGAACCGCGACAGCATCAGCAACACGGCCGCGAGGTGCTCGCGCAGCGGAGCCTCACCGGCCTCGCGGCGCCAGCCGCGCTGCGACAGCGAGCCCCCGCCGAGATCGATCGACACGACGAGCTCGCCCTTGTCGTCGAGCCGCGCCACCCACCGGGTCGCGGGCGTCGCCGGATCGACGTGGAGGCGCGCGCCGCGCTGGCGGGCTCCCTCGATCAGCGCGTTCTTGACGGTGCCGACGACCTGCCGCTCGCCCGCCGCGAACTCGTCGACGCGCCGCGCCTCGACCGAGATCCCGTCGCCCTCGCGCCATAGCGCGCGGCGGTCAGCGGCGATATCGGTGAGCAGCTCGTCGTACAGCGGCTCGAGGCGCACGGCCGTCGAGCGGTAGACGTCCCACAGCACGCGCGTCGGCGTGCGCATGTACGTGACCGCGGCCCACGCCAGCTCGGGATCGAAGGGCAGCACGAGCTGACCGAGACCTTCCTTGCGGGGCTCGGGCGGCCGCCGCCGGAGCGTGCGCTGCGCGACCCGCGTCAGCTCGGCCGTCATCACCACGTTGGTCTGCGTCGAGCCGATGATGCGCAGCTCGTCGACGATCATGGGAGCACCTCGGGCGCCGGCGGCACCGCGGGAGGACCGTTCAGCGTGGCGAGCAGGCCGGCATCGGCGAAGAAGCGCTTCATGAGGTAGAGGCCTCGCTGGTCGGTGCCCGCCGGGCCCTTGGGTCGAACATGCAGGTAGCGGCGGACCAACCGGGCGATCTCGGAGGTGGACTCGAGCAGATACCACGACAGGATCGTGGCGTCGCCCTCCCCGGCGTCGGCGCGCACCAGCCACAGCGTTCGCTGCAGCTTCGCGAGTGCGCCGCCGCTCTCGGAGGCCCCGAGCATCGCGATCGCGGGGTCCTCGACGACCCGCCAGCCGCCCCCCGGATCGGGCGCCACCGGCACGGTCTTGACCTCGACGTCGCCGCGCCAGTCGGGCTCCTCGTGGCCGCGCTCGTCGATGCCGAGCAGCGCCGCGGCGCGCAGCCCCCACGCGCCCTTGTCG
>JALZOI010000310.1 GCA_030857245.1 Myxococcota bacterium | reverse complement strand
GGCGCCGCCAGTTGCGTTCGTGCTCGTCGTGACCGGCGTGCGCACCGCGAGCGGTGCGCATCCTGCTTCGAACCGCGTCGGTGAGGCGGCGCGTCAGGTGATCGTCCGGACTCGCCTGCCGCTCGTCCCCCGCCACCCCCACTCTGACGGCGGGCGCGCCGCACGCACGCTAATCGGCTGCCCGCGGTGACCGGCGCGCAGCGCGAGGCGGGGCGCTTGCGCTGGTAGGCGGCAGACGCGACACTCGGGGCGACCTTGGGGCTCGCCGTCGACATCGGCTTTCTGATCATCGGGATCTCCGTGCTCTACTGGGGCGCGGAGTGGCTGATCCGCGGGTCGGCGGCGGTCGCGCGAGCGTTCGGCGTCAAGCCGCTGGTGATCGGGCTCACCGTCGTCGCGTACGGCGCCTCCGCCCCCGAGCTCGCCGTCGCCACCAAGACCGCGCTGACCCACCACCAGCCGATCGCGCTCGGCACCGTGATCGGATCGTGCGCCGCCAACATCAGCCTGATCCTCGGGCTCACCGCGCTGATCGCGCCCCCCACCATCGACGGCCGGATCATCCGCCGCGAGGTCCCCATCCTGCTCGGCTCCGCCATCGCGGTCCCCCTCGTCCTGTGGAACGGCGTGCTGTCCCGGCTCGAGGGCGCGATCCTGATCGGCTGCGCCGTGTTGTTCACCGTGGTCACGCTGACCGTGTCGGCGCGCATGGATCCCGACGAGCTCGCGGAGGAGAGCCGGCGCCCCGACGAGAGCGGCGCGCTGCTCGGCGGGCGCGCCCGGCCCCGCGCCTCGCGGGGTGTGGCGGCGGTGATGACCGTGTTCGGCCTGCTCCTGCTCGTCGTCGGGACCGACCTGTTCGTCCGCGGCGGCCGCGGCGTCGCGGGTCACGTCGGCATGTCGGAGCGGATGCTCGGGCTCACCGTGATCTCGATCGGCTGCGCCCTGCCCGAGCTGATCGGCTCGCTCGTGGCAGCGTCCCGGGGCCACGCGGCCCTCGCGGTCGGCACCGTGATCGGTTCCAACCTCCTGAACGTGTTCCTCGTCCTCGGGGTCACGGGCTACCTCAAGGAGATCTCGCTCGGGGAGCGGATGCACGTCGTCGAGCTGATCGGCCTGGTCGCGATCACGCTCCTCGGGATCATCACCTTGCGAGGATCCCGCCAGATCACGCGGGTCGAGGGTGCCGTCCTGGTCGGCGCCTACGTCGGCTTTGTGGTCGCCTGCGCTTTGTTCTGAGATCTCGGGACGTTAAGACCGAGATCCGATGTCATCAATCGTGCGGACCTGTCGTCTCAACCGGGGCCATGTGGTGACAGCAGGCAGCCCTGGGAAGTGATCTGCGCCCTGGTCTACAAGCTCAGGCATGAACCGCACTCTTCCGTTCGTGTTCGCCGTGGTGGCCCTGCTGCCGGTCAGCGCTGCCCTCGCGGATAACCAGAGGAGCTACGCGGACATCCCGTCGAACCCGTTCGAGACCCCGTGGTCGCGTCCGCAGGCGGGCTACGTGATCCAGGACCCGGGCCTGCCCGTCCTCGAAGGTGACGCGGTCCACGCGGCGCCCAACTTCTCGAACGTCATCTACCTCAACAACTGCAAGGCCGACGGCGGTTGCAGGATCAACCCCGGCAGCAACAACGCCACCGCGCTGGTGCCGACCTCGACCATCCCCGACCAGCAGTCGGTCGTGCAGCCGTTCGCGTACTCCGACGCCGTCTGGCAGGAGGTCGTCGCGTGCGTCAAGCAGTCGTACGCGCCGTTCGCGGTGACGATCGTCGACGAGCGCCCGACGTCGGGCAACTACCACATGGCGATCGTGGCCGGCGTGCCGCAGGACGTCCAGATGCGGCAGGGCGTCGGCGGCGTGTCGCCGTTCTCGTGCGGCTACATCCCGAACGCGGTGTCATTCAGCTTCGCGAACGTCTACGGCGGCAACGTCGACGACATCTGCTGGACCGTCGCGCAGGAGACCGCGCACTCGTGGGGCCTCGACCACAAGTTCGATAACCGCGATCCGATGACGTACCTGTCGAGCGGCCCCTCGCGGAAGGTCTTCCAGAACACCGACGGCTCCTGTGGCGAGCTCTCGGCGCGGCCGTGCCAGTGCGGCGGCAACGCGATGAACAGCTTCAAGGACATCCTCGAGACCTTCGGCTCGAGCACGCCGACCCCGCCGATGGTCACCGCGCAGACCCCGATGGAGGGCGAGACCGTCCAGCCGATGTTCCCGATCAAGGTCGCGATCAGCGACGACATCGCGGTCACCAAGGCCGAGCTCCGCATCGACGGCATGCTGATCTCGACGCTGACCGGTCAGCAGCATGTCGGCGGCGTGTTCATCTGGAACGCACCCGCCTCGGTCGGCCAGGGCCGCCACAAGATCACGGTGACCGGCTACGACATCGCTGGCACCCCCGCCCAGCTCGACATCAACGTCACGCTCGGCATGGCGTGCAGCAAGCCCGCGGACTGCGACAAGGACACCGACACCTGCGTCGACGGTCGCTGCGTCGCCGGCTCGGGCGTCGACGGCGGCCTGGGCACGAGCTGCGCGACCGGCACCGAGTGTGCGTCGGGGCAGTGCGCGAGCAACGCCGCCGGCGACATGCACTGCGTCGAGATGTGCAGCCCGGCAGCGGACGGCTGCCCATCGAACTTCGATTGCCTCCCCACCTCGGGCGATCAGGGCGTGTGCTGGCCCGGCGGCGATGATGGTGGTGGCTGCAGCACCGGCGGCAACGATGCCGCCCCCGGCCTGCTCCTGCTCGGCGTGGTCGGCCTGCTCGCGACCCGCCGCCGCCGGCGCTGAACAGCGTCCCTGGCGGTTGCCGTTCCCGACCCCGAAAGCCCGCGAGTGATCGCGGGCTTTCAGCATTTTTCCCTAGGTGCAACCTCGCGCCAGAAGGTATGTACGTTGGCCATGAAGGGCCTGCTGTCGTGTGTCCTCGCGGGAGTCAGCATCGTCGCCGGATCGACCGGTGTCGCGAATGCGGAGACCGTGTTCCACCATCCCACGGACTCGATCACCGAGGACACGTCGCCGATGGTGGCGCTCGAGCGTCCGCGGACCTCGCGGGTCTGGGAAGACCTGCAGCCCGGCGAGCTCGCCGCCGCGAACACCAACAAGATCTTCCTGAATCGCTGCGCCGGCGGCTGCATGGTGACGCCGGGCAACACGGACTCGCGCACGAACCGCTCCACGATCCCCGACCAGCAGAGCATGCTGAGCGCGTTCTCCCGCGGTGATGCCGTGTGGAACAACGTCGTGGCCTGCATGAAGGACGTGTTCACGCCATTCGGCGTCGAGATCCTGACGACGGATCCCGGCCCGACCGTGAACCACTTCGAGATCATGATCGCGGGCACGCCGGGGCAACTCCAGCTCGGCAATGGCACCGGCGGCATCTCGCCGTACAACTGCAACGTCGAGTACATCCCGAACTCGCTCGTCTTCGTGTTCGACGTCTGGGGCAACAACGTCGAGGACATCTGCGCGACCGCCGCGCAGGAGCTCGCGCACTCGTTCCGGCTCGATCACGTGATCGACCAGACCGACCCGCTCACCTACTACACGTACTCGGGCCGCAAGAAGTTCAAGGATGCGTCGGTGCAGTGCGGCAGCGACTGCGTCGGCGGCCGCGCGCCGTTCGGCCAGACCTGCTCGGGCGCCAACACCCAGTCGCACACGTGCTCCTGCACGGGCCAGAACACGCAGAACTCGGTCGCCGTCATCAAGAGCCTGTTCGGCACCGGCACGCCGACGCCGCCCGAGCTCACGATCACCACGCCGAAGACCGGCGACAACGTCGCGCCGAGCTTCCCGGTCGCCGCGGAGGCCTCGGACATCAACGGCATCGGCATGGTCGAGCTCCGCGTCGACGGCCTGCTCGCCGGCACCGCGACCCAGGTGCCGTACGTCTTCAACGCGCCGAGCATGCTGGCGGACGGCACCCACACCGTCGAGGTCACCGCGTACGACCAGTTCGGTGCGAGCACCGCGAAGACCGTCCAGGTCATCATCGGCAAGCCCTGCGGCAAGCCGTCGGACTGCCCGCTCGACACCGATACCTGCATCGGTGGTCGCTGCGTGCCCGGTCCCGGCGTGCAGGGTGGCCTCGGTAGCGTGTGCACCGAGAACACCGCGTGCGCCTCGGGCCAGTGCGGCGCCGATGCCGAGGGCAACCGCTACTGCGTCGACGTCTGCGAGCTCGGTGCCGACCAGTGCCCCGACGGCTTCGGCTGCCTCCAGGCGGGCGAGGCGGGCGTGTGCTGGCCCGGTCACGATGACGACGGCGGCTGCCAGACCGGCGGCGGCGGCCCGATCACGATCGGCCTGCTCGGCTTCGCACTGCTCCTCGTGCGTCGGCGCCGGGCGTAGCGATGCGCGCGGCGCTCGTGGGGGCGGTGCGGGCGATCGCGCTGACCGCGGTGGCGCTGACCGGCGTCGCGCATGCCGAGCGACCGCAGCCGACGACGATCCGGGTCCCGCCGCGGCTGGTGCCGCACGCGGAGCCGACCTCGCGCCTCGTCTACCTGAACCGCTGCCCGGCCGCGGGCTGCATCGTCAACCAGGGCAACGACGACGACTCGCGCACGAACACGTCGTCGATCTCGCAGGGCACGAGCACGCTGTCCGGCTTCCGCCAGAGTGACGCGGTGTGGGCCGCCACGCTGGCGTGCGTGCGCGCGACCTACGCACCGTTCAACATCGGCATCACCGACATCAACCCCGGCAACGTGCCGCACTACGAGCACATGGTCGGCGGGTTTCCGAGCGAGCTCCGCAACGACATCTCCAACGCGGGTGGCGTCGCGCCGTTCGCGTGCGAGGAGATCCCGAACGCGATCTCGTTCACGTTCGACGTCTACGGGCCCGATGCTGACAGCCTGTGCTGGACCGCCTCGCAGGAGATCGCCCACGCGTTCGGCCTCGAGCACGAGCTCGACAATCGAGATCCGATGACGTACCTCTCCGGCCCGCTGCCGAAACGCTTCCAGGCGGTGGACGCGCAGTGCGGCGAGGGCACGCCGCGCCCGTGCGAGTGCACCGGCCGGCCGACGCAGAACTCGTACGAGATGATCCTCGCGATGTTCGGGATGGGCGCGCCGACGCCGCCGACCGTGCGGATCAAGTCACCGACGAACGGCAAGACCGTGCAGCCCCGCTTCGTGACGCGCATCGACGCGACCGACGACACCGCGATCGACCGCGTCGAGCTGTGGGTCGATGGCGCGAAGCTCGCCGAGACCCAGCAGCCGCCGTACGTGATCGTCGCGCCCGACACCATCGCCGAGGGCGCGCACACGCTCGAGGTCAAGGCGTTCGACGTCCAGGGCACGTCCGCGAGCGCCACCCTCGACATCGTGATGGGCCCGCCCTGCACGGCCTCGAAGGGCTGCACCGGCGACGACGTCTGCGTCATGGGCGTCTGCCTCGCTGGTCCCAACGCGCCTGGCGGCCTCGGCGCGATCTGTCAGGGGCCGACCGAGTGTATCTCACGGCAATGCCTCGCCGACCGGTCCGGTGCGATGCACTGCGTGGAGGCGTGCGACCTCTCCCCGGGCAGCTGCCCGTCGGACTTCGCCTGCGTCGAGACCACACCCGACGCCGGCGTGTGCTGGCCCAGCGAGAGCGGCGGCTGCTGCGGTGCCGGCGGTTCGCCCTCGGGCCCCGCCCTGCTCGGCCTCGGCGTGCTCGCGCTCGTGATCCGGCGCCGGCGTCGGCGGCGCTGACCCGCGCATCGCCCGGGCGTGCTAAGGCAAGCTCGTGATCCCGGGTGCTCGTGCCTACGCGCTGTCGATCGTCACGGGTGACACGCTCGCGGCCAAGCTCGTCGCGCCGCCCGCCGACCTCGCGCTCGAGGACGCCGAGCCACCGCTCGTGCTGACCACGCCGGGCCGGCCCGCCAACCTCGCCATCGCGAGCAGCCGCGACGTCAAGGTCCCGCCGCTCGCCGGGATGCGGGATCCCAGCCAGCGTGCGCGCATCCTCCACGCGCTCGCGAACCACGAGCTCCAGGCGATCGAGCTGTTCGCGTGGGCGCTCCTCGCGTTCCCCGCGGCGCCGATCGCGTTTCGGCGCGGCCTCGTCGCGATCCTCGCCGACGAGCAGCGCCACCTGATCCTCTACCGCGAGCGCCTCGTCGCGCACGGCCACGACGTCGGTGCGTTCCCGGTGACCGGCCACTTCTGGCACAAGCTCGATCACCTCGCGACGCCGCTCGCCTTCGTGTGCGCGATGGGCCTGACCTTCGAGAACGCCAACCTCGACTTCGCGGGCGAGCACGCCGCCGCCGCCCGCGCGGCCGGCGACACCGCCACCGCCGCCGTCCTCGAGCGCGTCCATGCCGACGAGATCGCGCACGTGCACTTCGGCTACGTGTGGCTGAAGCGCCTGGCCCCCGATCGCGTGCCCTGGGACGCATACCTCGACAACGTGCGCTTCCCCCTCGGCCCGCGCCGCGCGCGCGGCGCCACCTTCGATCGCGACGCGCGCCGCCGCGCCGGCATCGACGAGGCGTTCATCGCTGCGCTCGAGGCGACCGATGCCACGCGGCCGTCGGGCCAGCCGCGCTGAGCCCGCCGGCGGAGCGCCCGTTCGCGTCAGCGCGCTCGCCAGCGCTTCGCGATCACGAGGTGCCAGCTCAAGCCAGCGCCGATCACCCCGAGGCCCGCGAGCCAGATGCTCGGCTCGATGAAGAACGCGAGACCCAGGCACGACGCGAGCCCGGCCACGCTGACCACCCGCGGATAGCGGCGCTGCTCCGCCGGGAGCCGCAGCGCCGCGAGGTTGGTGATCGCGTAGTAGACGAGCACCGTGAACGCACTGAACGACCACGTCGTCTTGACGCTGCCCAGCAGGACGAGCCCCGCGATCCCGACCCCCGTGACGATCACGGCGCGCCGCGGCGAGCCGCGCTCGACGTGCGCGACCGCGGGCGGCAGGTCCCCGCGGCGGCCCATCGCGAGCACGACGCGCGAGAGCCCGAGCACGAGGTTGAGGAGCACGCCGGCCATCGCGGTGATCGCGGCGACGGCGATGACGTAGCGCACCTCGGAGAACCGGAACGTCGCGGCGACGACCTCGAGCGGCGCCGACGTCGCGGTGGCGGCGGCGAGCACGGGCGCGCCGACCGAGCTGACCGCGACCACGACCACGGCGGCGTAGAGCGCCATCGTCGCCAGCAGCGCGATGATGATGGCGCGCGGGATCGTGCGCGTCGGTGCGTGGACCTCCTCGCCGAGTGTCGCGATCCGCCCGTAGCCGGTGTACGCGACGAACATCAGCGCGGTCGCGTGGAGCAGGTCGTGCGCGCGCGTGCCGCCGAGCTCGAGGTGCGTGCCGGCACCGGCGACCGCCGTCGGGATCCCGGCGATCACGAACGCGGCGAGCCCGACGAGCGTCGCGATGACGATGACCGTGTTGGTGCGGTTCGAGCGGCTCATGCCGCCGGCGACGATCGCCGTGATCACGAGGACGAGGGCGACGCCGCCGCCGATGCGGGCGTAGCGATCCGTGACGTCCGCGGCGGCGAGCGCGTAGCCCGCGAAGCCGAGCGCGGCGGTCGCGGCCGACGCGGACTTCGCGCACAGGAACATCCAGCCGGCGGTGAACCCGAGGGTCGGGCCGAGGAACCGGTAGCCGTACTCGTAGGTCCCCCCGCTCACCGGGTGGCTCGCCGCGAGCTGCGCGGACGACAGCCCGTTGCACACCGCCACGAGCGCGGCGATCGCGACGGCGATGACGACCGCCGGCCCGGCGACGCCGGTCGCGATCCCGATGCTGACGAAGATCCCGGTGCCGAGGATCGAGCCGAGCCCCATCAGCACGGCGCCGGGGACACCGACCACGCGCGCGAGCTGGCCTCCGGTCATGGAGCCGTTATAACGCCGGGATGGAACCGTTCATCGTGCACGCGAACCTCGATATCGAGGCCCGATGGGCAGCGACCACGTTGCCCGCCGCGATCAACCAGCGGATCAGCCTCCTCGGCGCGCTGACCTCCGTGCTGGCGCCGGCCGCTGCCGCCGTCGAGGTCTGGGTGCCGGCGGCGGTCGATCCGGCCCGGCTGCGCCCGACCGCGGGCTGGGC
>JALZOI010000309.1 GCA_030857245.1 Myxococcota bacterium | reverse complement strand
GTGCAGCCTCGACCGGGGCCTCGACGCGGGCCGGAGCCGGGCGTTCGGGAGCCGGCGCCGGAGCCTCGACGACGGGCGTCGGCCTGGGCGCGGGCGCCGTCTGCGGAGCGCTCTCGACCGTGCGAGCGTTCGCCGACGGCCGCTCGCTCACCGGTGGGGTGACGGGCGCATCCTCGACCACGCGGCGGCGAACTACCGGAGCCGGGGCCGCGGTCGCGACCGGCGCGCGCTCGACCGAGCGATCATCCGAGGGACCGTCCACTGCCTTGTCGCCACTGGAGCGGCGACGCAGCACGGTGCCCGAGGACAACTTCTGGGTCTGCTGCGGCTGCGCAACGGACTGCTTTTCTTTCTCGAGGGACCGCTTGATGCGGGCCACGTCGTCCGCATCGAGCGAGGACATGTGGTTGTTCACCTCGAGACCGAGTGCACGGATCTTGGCGATCAGATCCTTGTTCGGGATCCCGATCTCTTTGGCAATCTCATACACGCGCATCTTCGCTCCGGTCATCCTTCGCCTTGATCCGAGGAGGAGTTTCTACAGTGTCTGCACCTGCAAGGCCAGGGCTGAGATCGATGGCGTTTCCGCGAAGATGATCCGTCTCATCTCCGGGTTCACCGGGATTGTCCGTAGACGCTCGGAGACCCGACGGTGCGTCGGTTCCGGGCGCGCAATTGTCGTCGGCACGTGACATCTCAGCGACGGCCGCGACGATCTGCTCGACTTCTGCGCGCGAGACCGGGCGCTTCAAGCTCCGGGCGAGGCCCGGGATGGTGACGCACGCAGCCCGGGCGTGGACGTAGGCGCCCCGCCCTGCGATCCGACCGCGGACGCGCGCGCGCGGGTTCGACGCCGGATCGACGACCAGGCGCGGGCCCGCCACGGCGATCCGCACGAGCTCACGCTGCGGCGCCACGGTGCGGCACCCGGTACAGGTCCGCTGCGGCACATATGGTTTCGGCTGACTCAGGACGAAACCTCCGACAACCAGCTGATCGCGCGCTGCCGGAGCCGCGCGAGATCACCCATGTCGATGCCCGTGGTGGTCGCGATCGACTCGATCGGCGTCTTGATGAGGTCCTCGGGCGAGTGGATGTTCGCGGTGGCGAGCACGGTCAGCACCGTGTCGTCGACACCGTCGAGCTCCAGCAGCTGCTGGCCGCCCGACAGGCTGGACCGCCGCTCGGCTTCCTTGCGGGCGTCGTCACGGCGGCGACCGCCGGAGGCGTTGTACGCCTGCGCCGCGTCGATGACCTTCTGGGCGCCCTCGGCGCCGCCGATGCCGGGGAGCCCCGCGATCTCCTCGACGTGGGCGCGGCCGAGCTCGCCGACCGAGCGCCAGCCGAGCTTGAACAGGTTCTCGGCGATGCTGGTGTCGAACCCGGCAGCGTCGATCGCGGCCGTGATCTGCTCCTTCGCGCGGCGCTCGAGCTCGTAGATCTTCGACTCCGAGTGGATGTCGATGCGCCAGCCGGTGAGCTGCGACGCGAGCCGGACGTTCTGGCCCTTCTTGCCGATGGCGAGGGAGAGCTTGTCGTCGGGGACGATCAGCTCCATGCGATGGCCCTCGGCGTCGATGATGACGCGCTTGACCTCGGCGGGCGCGATCGCGTTGCAGACGAAGCGAGCCGGATCGTCGTCGTACGGCACGATGTCGATCTTCTCGCCGCGCAGCTCCTGCACGACGGCCTGCACGCGGCTGCCCTTCATGCCGACGCACGCGCCGACCGGGTCGACGTCGCGGTCGCGGGACGACACGGCGATCTTCGCGCGGGCCCCGGGCTCGCGCGCGCTCGACTCGATGCGCACGATCTTCTCGTAGATCTCGGGGACCTCCTGCTCGAACAGCTTCTCGAGCATGCCCTTGTGCGTGCGGGACAGGATGACCTGCGGGCCGCGGGCGTTGCGGTCGATGTCGAGGCAGTACGCCTTGATCGCGTCACCGACGCGGTAGCTCTCGCGGGGCACCTGCTCGCGCATCGGCAGCACGGCCTCGGCCTTGCCGATGTCGACGACGAGCGCGCCGCGCTCGAAGCGGCGGACGATGCCGGAGATGACCTCGCCCTTGCGATCCTTGAACTCGTTGTAGACGTTGTCGCGCTCGGCCTCGCGGACGCGCTGGTAGATGACCTGCTTCGCGGTCTGCGCGGCGATCCGGCCGAACTTCTTGCTCGCGTTCTTGAGGTCGATCAGCGTGCCGAACTTCTCGTCCTGCTCGCGGGCGCGATCGTCGTCTTCGGCGCGGTAGAACACCTGGAACAGCAGCTCGTCACCGAGCTCGGCCTCGAGGCCGGCGGTGTGCGCCTGCGAGACCGTGATCTCGCGACCCTCGATGGCATCATCCTCGTCGACGACGTTGACGATGAGGAACAGGTCGACGGAGCCCGTCTCGGCGTTGAACTTCGCCTCCATCTCGCGGTTGAGCCCGAACGTCCGCTTCGCGGCGGTCAGGATCGCCTGCTCGAGCGCGTTGATCAGCACGCTCTTGTCGATGTTCTTGTCCCGGCCTACCTGCTCGAGGACCATGTCCAGTTTGGCTTCCATGACCTGTTCCTATTCCGTCAGTCGTTGGTGACGTCGCCGCGCGACTTCGTCTTCTTCTGTGAAACCTTGCCGCCGGGCTTGGCAGGCTTGGGCTGGGGAGCCCCGACGCCGCTCTTGCCTCGCATGACGGCGTCCCAGTCGGGAACCAGCTTGGCCTGATCGATGTCGTCGATCGGCAGCGCGAACGTCTGGCCGTCGACGTCGAGCAGGACCTTGTCACCGTCGATGCCCTTGAGCACGCCCTTGAAGTTGCGGCGCTCGCTGCCGGGTGCGGTCGAGCCGCTCGAGTCCGCGCTGACGCGCGGATCGGGGATCCCGTGGGCCAGCTGGATCTTCGCGTGGCTACCGGCGAAGTACTGAAAGTGGCGGGGGGTGCGCAGCGGGCGGTCGATCCCCGGCGAGCCGACCTCGAGGCTGTACGCCTGCGGGATCGGGTCCTCGACATCGAGCACGGCGGACAGCTCGCGCGAGATCTTCTCGCAGTCCGAGAGGTCGACGCGATCCGCTGGGACGTCATGCGGATCGACGTCGTCGTCGAGGGGCAGATCGACCTGGACCCGGAGCACCCAGCCGCCCTGCTCGAGCAGGAAGCGCACGTCGACCAGCTCGTAGCCACCTGCTTGCAGGACCGGCTCGATGATCTGGATCAATCGCTGTTGCTGGGGGTTACGAGACATCGGAGAGAGTCATGGGTCGATCCGAGGCATAAAAAAAGGTGGCCGAGTGGCCACCTCACCGCGGAGCGATAAAGCTGGCCGATGGGTACCACCTGTTGTGGGACCGGTCAATGGTCAACCGGAGAGCCCGCGCGAGATGTGGGCACGGCCGCGGGCCGCGCAAGCCGCCGGAACCACGCCATGCGACGCCGATGGAAGATCCCGTGCGCTCCATTTCTGTCGGGCCTCGGGTCCTGCTAGGTAGAGGCATGACCTCGTGGCAACTCCGGGTCGGCGCCGTCCAGATGTGCGCGCGTGACGATCGCGCCGCGAACCTCGCCAGCGTCGAGATCCTGACGGATAGGGCGGTCGCCGAGGGGGCGCAGCTCGTGGTGCTCCCGGAGTGTTTCTCGTTCCTCGGGCGCCGCGAGGGCGACAAGCTGGCGATCGCCGAGGCCTGCGAGCCCGCCGGCCCGATCCTCGGCGCGCTCCGCGAGCTCGCGACGCAGCACGGGATCTGGATCGTTGGCGGGGGGACGCCCGAGATCGTCCCCGGCGACCCCCGGCGGACGTACAACACGGCGCTCGTGATCGATCCGCGCGGCGAGCTCCGCGCCCGGTATCGCAAGGTCCACCTGTTCGACGTCGACATCCCCGGCGGCGCGACGCTGCGCGAGAGCGACGCCACCTGCGCCGGTGACGAGCTCGTCGTCGTCGAGATCGGCGGCGCGCCGGTCGGCCTGTCGATCTGCTACGACGTGCGGTTCCCCGAGCTCTACCGCCGTCTGGTCAAGGAGCACGGCGCCGAGGTGCTGCTCGTCCCAGCCGCCTTCACCGCGCACACCGGCGCGGCGCACTGGGAGCTCCTGCTCCGCGCTCGCGCCGTCGAGAACCAGGCCTGGGTGGTCGCCGCCGCGCAGCACGGCCGCCACAACGAGAAGCGTGAGAGCTTCGGCCACACGCTCGTCGTCGATCCGTGGGGCACCATCGTCGGCCAGCAGCCCACCGGGGACGGCGTCGTGGTGGTCACCCTCGACGGCGCGACCGTGGCCAAGCGCCGCACGCAGATGCCGTGCCTCGAGCACGCCGTGCTCTGGAAGTAGCGGAAGCGCGCCCCAGAGACGGGTCGCCAAGCGCGCCGAGGGCGCCAAGCGCGCCAAGGATCCCAATTGAGGAGGGGAATTCCCCTCCTGAAATTCTCCCTGGCGACCTCGGCGGCCTCGGCGGCCTTGGCGATCGCCGGGTCAGGGCGTGGCGCTGCTGCTGGCGCTGCCGGCGGCGCGAGCCTTGGCGCGCTCGATGGCGGCCTTGATCTCGGCTTCGGTCATGCCGGGGCGAAGCGACTCGTAATCGGCGGCGCTGCCGGTGCCGGACGGGACGTCGACCGCACCGGGCCTCGGCATCCGGACGATGGCGGAGCCCGAGCCCTCGGACGTGCCGTCGACGCCGGTGACGAAGCCGGAGACGGCGTCGGCGCAGGGCTGCTGGGTCATCACGACCATCACGAGCAGCGCGAGCGTCATGACGATGCGGAAGATCGCCGGCATCGACAGCTTGAAGCCGCGGCTGCGCGGCAAGCGTGGCACGGGCTCGGAGTCATCGAGGTCGAGGGTCGTGCGGCGGGCCACGCCCGTGGATACCGCGCGGACCGCCACGGCGCCAGTCGGGTCAGGGCGCGACGTGGCCGAGCACCACCTCGACCACGTCGCGATCGGCTCGCGGCTGGATCACCGGCACCCGCGACCTGGCCGAATCAGGTCGGCCAGACCTCGGCGGTGGCGGTGGTGCATCAGTCGATCACCTCGGCGCGCCGCTCGAGCACCCCGTGCTCCACCTCGAAGGCCTCGAGGTAGGACGGCAGGTTCGCGTTGAGCGCCGCGTAGACCGCGGGCAGGATCCCGAGGGCGACCTCGGTCGGCGCCCGGAACACGTGATCGGCCCCCGCGGCGCGGACGCCGGCGACCTCCGAGACGCGCGTGCAGTTCGCGATGATCGTCGCCTTCGGTGCGAGCGCGCGGAGCTGCCGGACGATCTGCTCGTTGGTCGTGCCCTTGAGGAGCTCGTCCGGCACGGTCGAGACGATGACCTCGGCGGCGCCCACGCCGGCGTGCCGGAGCACCTCGTTGCTGGTCATGTCGCCGTAGAGCACCTGCGCCCCGCGTGCGCGGATCTGCTCGTGGATCGCCTGGTTGGTGTCGACGATCAGGGTCTGCGGGACGAGGTCGGCGTGCAGCCGCTCGAGATCCGCGAGCAGCGCCGAGCCCACGCGGTGGAACCCGAGCAGGACGAGCCGCGGGGCATCGTGGCCTTCGGCCTCGGCGACCTTGCCGCGCGATCGGATCCCGACGAGATCGAGCGTGCCGCGCAGGCGCTGGTAGAGCTGGTCGGAGGTCGCGAACAGGATCGGCGTCACGAGCGCGGTGATCACGAACGCGAAGATCACGACGCTGACGTGCGCCCCCGAGACGTGGCCGAGCCGTGCGCCCAGGTAGACGATCACGAGGCAGAACTCGGAGACCTGCGCGAGCTTGGTCGACACCGCGACGGCGTTCCGACGGTCGAGGCCGGTCGCGTAGAGGATGGGCAGGAACACGAGGTAGCGCAGCGCGATCGCCACGACCGCGACGATCGCGGCGGCGAGGAGGACGTCCGCACCGTCGGGGACGGGGATGCTCATCCCGAGACCGACGAAGAACAGCGTCACGAAGAAGTCGCGCAGGTGCACGACCCGCGACACCACCTCGTACGCGTACGGCGACGTCGCGATCGTCATGCCGGCGATCAGCGCGCCCATCTCCATGGACACCGCGATCTCGACGTCGATCCCGACGCGGTGCGCGACCGCGCCGAGGTTCGCACCGAACAGCCCGACGCCGAAGCACCAGCCGAGGGCGACGGTGACCACGAGCTCGGGCGAGCGGGCGACGATGTGGAACGCGTGCGGCAGGACGGTGCGCGACAGCGTGATCGCGACGGCCGCGAGGATCGTGGTGCCGAGGAAGGTCAGCAGGATCGGCGCGACCGACGGGTTCGCGAAGCTTGGCTGGAGCGCGAGGAACACGATCGCCCAGATGTCCTGGAAGATCAGCAGGCCGACCGCGAGCCGCCCGGCGACCGAGTCGAGCCGCAGGTGCTCCTGGAGGTACTTGACGACGAGCAGCGTCGACGAGAACGCGCAGGCGACGCCGAGGTAGAGCGCGGGGTACGTACCGTCGACGAGCGCCCACCCGGTCATCCCGATCAGCACGAACGCGCCGAAGCCGGCGGCGAGCGTGAGCGGCACCTGGACGAGCCCGGTCACCACGAGCGTGCGGCCACTCGCGAGCAGCGACTTGAGGTTGACCTCGAGGCCGATCACGAACAGGAGCAGCGTCAGGCCGAGGTTCGCGATCGTGTCGATGCTCGCTCGATCCTGCACCGCCTCGAGCCCGGCCGGGCCGAGCAGCACGCCGGCGCCGAGCAGCGCCGCGATCGCGGGGATCCGCAGCTTGACGAACGCGATCGCGAGCACGCCGGCCGCGACGAGGCAGAGCCCGAGATCTCCGACGAGCGGGCTGACACCACCGGCGGCGAGGCTGACGAGGACGGACGACGACATCTCCATGAGGACTCCCGGATCCGCGAGGCGGGCCCGCTGACGGATCCCGCGACAGGTGCGAGCGTCTTGCGACCCTCGCACCGCATGACAAGGCGCGCGTCAGGTCCGCGGCGGCGCGCGGGCCGCGCGGATCGCGATCGACCGCGGCGCCGGATCCCACGGCACCGGCGCGAGCCCGGGGTGCGTGGTGCAGGTCAAGTCAGCGATCACCGCGTCCGTCACGAGCACGAGCGCATCGCCAAGCTCGATGCCCGCGGCGTGGGCGACCGAGCGCACGGCGTGCGCTCGCCTCGCCGTGCCGACGGAGCCGCGCGCGAGCGCATCGGTCTCGCCGATCTCCGCGAGCGGACCGACCGGGCCGGCGCGGCCGAGCGCCGGCTCGCGCACGAGCCCGGCAATCGTCAGCGCGATGGCGACGACCGTCGGGAACCAGCGCGCGCACATGCGCTGGATGATATCCCGGCCGGACCGCTACGACGGCAGGCTGGGGGCGAGATCGTGCAGCTCGAGCTCGGCGCTGCGCCGCCCCTGAAACGTCGAGACCGTCGGCAGGAACGCGAGGTCGACGCGCGAGCCGGCATCGACCGGCCGATCGCCGAGCCCGAAGCCGATCGCGCTGCGCGTGTTGCCGTTGTCCTCGAGCGTCAGCTTGAGGTGCGAGCCATCGCCGACCCGGCGCGCGGCGGTCACCCGGACGTTGCGGGTCACGAGCATCGGCGCGGGGTTCGCCTGGCCGAACGGGCCGAGGCCGGCGAGCTCCTGCGCGAGTCGCTCGTCGACCTCGCCGAGGCGGACCTCGGCATCGATCTCGCGCCCGGCCTCGCGGATCGGCCCCGAGCCCTCCGCCAGCTTCGCGCACGACGAGCCGAGCGCCTCCGCGAGCGCGGCGAACCCGCTCCGATCGACGGTGAACCCCGCAGCGGCTGCGTGGCCACCGAACCGCCACTCCGGGCGGTCCGTGAACTTGCCGGCATCCGATGCCTGGGAGAGCGCGCGATAGAGATCGACACCACCCGCGGTGCGCGCGGACCCGCGTCCGAGCCCGGTCACGGGATCGATCCCGACCACGAACGCGGGGCGCTGGTACTTGTCGACGAGCTTCGCGGCCACGATCCCCACGACCCCCGACGGCCAGCCCTCGCCGGCGATCACGATCGCGGCGCCCGGATCGCGATCCCCGAGCTGAGCGAGCGCCTCGGCCATCACGCGGTCCTGGATCGTCCGGCGCTCCGCGTTCGCGTCCTCGAGGACCTGCGCGCAGCCGGTGGCCGCGCCGGCATCCGCGAGCAGCAGCGC
>JALZOI010000953.1 GCA_030857245.1 Myxococcota bacterium | reverse complement strand
ACGAACGGCGCGACGATCGCGCGTGCGGCCTCGGCGCCGAGCCGGCGCGCGGCGAACGCGTGCACCGATTCGTCCTCGCCGGCGGCGCGGCGGGCGCGCAGCGGCTCGCGCAGCAGATCGAGCTTGCCGCGCCAGGTCAGCAGGTCCGAGCGCGCGAGCTGGAGCGGACCCGCCGGCAGTGCGCGCAGCTTGCCATCGAGGTAGATCCACCGCCGCTTCGCGCGCGGGGACGCCTGCTCGAGCTCGACACCGAGGGCCTCGCACAGCGCGACGGCGCCGCGCGGAGGGCCGCCGAGAAACGAGCTCGCCGCGGTCTCGCGGAGGAAGCCATCGTCGTGCAGCGTGCCAACGACGCCGCCGGCCCGCGGCCCGGCCTCGAGGACGTGCGCATCGATGCCCGCGGCGACGAGCGCCCGCGCCGCGGTCAGCCCACCGAGGCCACCGCCGATGACGGCGATCTTCATCGCGCCGGGGTCGCCGACGGCGGGGGCGCCGCGCCATCATCCGAGCGCGCGGACAGCTCCTTGACGGCCGTCACCATCGCGCGGACGTGCTCGGGGTCCGTGCTGGGCAGCACGCCGTGACCGAGGTTGAAGATGTGCCCGGTCTGGCCGGCGCGCTCGAGGATCTCGGCGACGCGGGTCCGGATCTCGGCGGGGCTCGCGAACAGCGCGCCCGGATCGAGGTTGCCCTGGAGGGCGACGCCGTCACCGACGCGGCGCCGCACCTCGTCGATGCCGACCCGCCAGTCGACGCCGAGCACGTCCGCCCCGCTCGACGCGTAGTCGTCGAGGTACGGCGCGCAGCCGTTGACGAAGTAGATGATCGGCACCGGGTTGGTGGCCCACGTCGGCGAGCTCCGCAGCATCGCGATGACGCGCTTGGCGTAGCGCAGCGGATACTCGCGGAAGTCACCGGGCGACACGATGCCGCCCCAGCTGTCGAAGATCTGGACGCAGTCCACGCCGGCGCGGACCTGCGCCTCGAGGAACGCCGCGCAGGTCCGCGCGAGCTTGTCGAGCAGCGCGTGCGCCTGCTGCGGCGCGCCGTAGAGCAGCTGCTTCGTGTTCGGATAGTCCTTCGAGCCGCCGCCTTCGACCGCGTACGTCAGCATCGTCAGCGGCGCGCCGGCAAAGCCGATCAGCGGGACGCGCCCCGCGAGCCCACGCTTGATCTGCCGGATCGCCTCGAGCGAATACGGCAGCTCGAGGTCGGGGTCCGGCACCTGCAGCGCCTCGATCGCGGCCTGCGTGCGGATCGGCGCCAGGATCTTCGGACCCGACTCGGGGAACGCGACCTCGAGGCCCATCGGCGGCAGGGTGATCAGGATGTCCGAGAACAGGATCGCGGCGTCGAAGCCGAACTCGTCGATCGGCTGGAGCGTGACCTCGCACGCCAGCTCGGGCGTGCGGCACAGATCGAGGAACGACGCGCGCGCGCGGACCGCGCGATACGCGGGCAAGTAGCGCCCGGCCTGGCGCATCATCCAGATGGGTGTGCGCTCCACGGGCTCACGGCGGCAGGCGCGGAGGAACAGGTGATCGGACATCGGTCGCGATGCTAACCCCCCGCGAGATCTTTCGGTATCGTCTGCGCGATGCGATCGCGCTCCTTCGGCCTCGCCCTCGCGGTGCTCGCGAGCGCGTGCGGCGGCGAGCAAGCGGACGGGCCCTTCCCGCGGCTCCCGCTCGACGCGCGGCTCGACGTCGATGGCGTCGACGGCACGATCCACGTCGCGCGGGATCGGTTCGGGATCGCGCACATCGCCGCGACCACGCTCCGCGATGCGGTGTTCGCGCAGGGCTACGTGATGGCGCACGACCGGTTCCCGCAGCTCGAGCTGATGCGCCGGTTCGCCGCCGGCCGGCTCGCCGAGCTCTACGGCGGGCTCGAGCCATCCGTGATCGACACCGATCTCGAGATGCGCCTGCACCGGATGGAGCACTTCGCAGCGCAGACGTGGGCGACGCTCCTCGCGTCGACCGAGACCAGCGATCGCCAGATCGTCGAGCAGCTGACGCGGTTCGCGGATGGCATCAACGCGTACCTCGATGACGTCCGGGCGCGGCGGTGGACGCTGGATCCGGGCGTGCTCGGAGTCGTCGACGTCAGCGATCCCGAGCACACCCGACCATGGTCGCCCGTCGATTCGCTGCTCGTGTTGCGCTTCCACGCGTTCGCGATGTCGTGGACCGTGCCGTTCGAGCTCGAGCTCACCGAGCTCCAGCAGAGGCTGCGCGCGACGTACGAGACCGGCGCGCCCTCGTCGCGCACCGGCATCACCGCCGATCTGATGACGTTCGCGCCGCTCGGCAGGTCCGCGCCACTCGCGGGCTTCCCGAACCTCGCCGACGACACGGGCTCGCGGTCTGATGGCGCCGCGCGCCGGCGCGCCGGGGCGCCCGCCGTCGGCCCGCTGCGCCCGCAGGTGCCGCAGATCCTGCTCGACGAGGCCCGGCAGTTCTT
>JALZOI010000952.1 GCA_030857245.1 Myxococcota bacterium | reverse complement strand
CCCTGCGAGCTCGTCGCCGCCCGCGGCGGGGTGACCGAGCGGCGCCAGCAGCTGCTCGAGGCGCGCGACGTCCGGGTCCGCGGCGCCACGCCGATCCCACAGGTAGTCATCCGACTCGTTCATCGGCGCCTCCTTCCGGTGCCGTGATCCCGAGGCGCTCGCGCAACAGCTTCATCCCTCGGTGCAGGTTGACACGCACCGAGCCCGGCGACAGCCCGGTCTGCTCGGCGATCTCGGGTCCGGTCAGGCCCTCGACGAGCCGCAAGATCAGCGTCTCCTGGTAGGTCTCGGGGAGTGCGCGCAAGGCGACCAGCACCTCGGCGACCTCGGCCGCCCGCGACGCGGGGCCCGGCAGATCGGGCAGCTCGTCGGTGGGTCGCTTGCCGCGGCAGTGATCGGTGGCGCGGTTGCGGGCGATCGACAGGATCCAGCCGGGGAACGCGGCCGGCTCCGCGAGCTGCGCGAGCCGCTCGAGCGCGATCGCGAACACCTCCTGCACGACGTCAGGCACATCGCCGTAGCTCACGCGCGTGAGCACGACGCCGTGGACCGCGCGCGCGAACCGGCGGTAGAGCTCGGCGAAAGCGGCGCGATCACCGCGACGCGCCGCTCCGACGACCACCGCGAGCTCTTCGGTGGTCCCGCTCGTCTTGTTGCCGATCCTCGCGTCGCGCATCGCCGCCGGGCGCGGCTCGTCGCTCGTCTTGTTGTCGGTTCTCGCGTCGCGCGTCGCCGCCGGGCGCGGCTCGTCGCTCGTCTTGTTGTCGGTTCTCGCGTCGCGCGTCGCCGCCGGGCGCGGCTCGTCGCCGCTCGTTGGGTTGCCGATCCTCGCGTCGCGCATGTTGCCGGTTCTCGCGTCGCGCATCGCTGCCAGGAGCGGCTCGTCGCCGCTAGCAGGCATCACTGTATGCCGGGTGCAATCCAGGGAGGACGGGGCTCGCGGGAAACTGTTAACGCGCTATCGCACGGCGTCGCTGGTCGCGCAGCTCGCACCGGCCGCGCGCATCTCGGCGATCGCGCGCTCGCCATCACCCGGGGCGAGCTCGACCGGGCGGCAGCCGTCACGGACCAGCGTGACCTCGAGCCCGAGCTGGCGGGCGTCGAGGACCGTGTACTTGACGCAGTAATCGGTCGCGAGCCCCATCACCCACAGCCGGGTGATCTTCTTCTCGGCGAGCCAGTCGCCGAGGCCCGTCGCCTTGCGATGGCCATTGTCATGGAAGCCGCTGTAGCTATCGATGTACGGGTCGAGGCCCTTGCGGAACACGGCGCTGATCTTGCGCTTGTCGATGCCCTCGTGAAGCTCGGCACCGCGCGTGCCCTGGACGCAGTGCGCCGGCCACATCACCTGGGGGAGCCCGTCGAGCTCGATCAGCTGGTTGACCTCGGTGCCCGGGTTATTGACGGCGAAGGACGCGTGATCCCGCGGGTGCCAGTCCTGGGTCGCGATCACCCAGTCGAACTTCGTGATCAGCTGCTGCGCCACCGGCACCACCTCGTCGCCGTGCGCGACCGCGAGCGCGCCGCCGGGCATGAAGTCGTACTGGAGGTCGACGAGGACGAGCGCGCGCATGGCCGCCACTGTAGCAACAGATCGAGAGTGCGAAGCCCGGGATCCGGCCCTTCCGCTCGGGCTCGTCGCCGAGCGATGTGATCCCCCGCGCCGTCACGGCGCCCACCGCGTCAGTCACATGCACCCACGCAGACGAACAAGAACTCGGGCGCGTACTCACGCGACTTGATGACGAGGCCCGGCCTGCGCGCATAGGAGCGGTAGGTCCAGAGCTCCCCGGTCTCCTCGTACGGGCGTGACGCGGTCGTGCGCGCACCGAAGGCCGCATCGAACGCGCGGAGGATGCGGGGGCCCAGCGCGCAGTCGCGGTCGCACCAGACCACGTAGCTCGCGTGGACCGCGATGCCGCGGTCGAACTCGACCGAGCCGATGACGTCGCCGCCCTCGTTCGGAGGGAGCGTGAAGAAGCACAGGATGCCCTCGCAGACCGGTTGCCGATGCGAGCCGCGCTTGCCGAGCTTCTGGGCGACCGCGTCGTGTGACAGCCCGACGAGGCTCTTCATCCAGGGGACCGCCTCCCGCAGCGGCATGAGCTCCTCGAGGACGACGACGCTGGCGAGCTCGCTCTCGACGAGCGTCGCGGCGACGCGGCGCGGCCCGGCCCGCAGGTGCCACGTCTGCCACGGTTCATCGGCAGTGACGGACGCGAACACCGACGAGCCCCACGGCTGCGCGAAGCGGCGCGCGTGCGCGGAGGACTCGAAGTAGATCGTGATGATCTGATCCCCGGTGACATCGTTGCTGCCCCAGCACAGGCCACCAGCCTCGTAGCTCCCGCGCGCGCAGCCGGGCGCCGGCGTCGCGATGAGCTGGTTCGCGAGCTCGTCATCGGTGGCGCGGAAGTCGATGTCGCGCCAGGGCGCCGCGAGCGCGGGCTCCGCGGGCGCCGCCGCGGCC
>JALZOI010000308.1 GCA_030857245.1 Myxococcota bacterium | reverse complement strand
GGCCAGCGCGGCACCGGGGACGCCGGCGTCGTCCGCGTGCGCGCGGTCGAGCCACCCGACGAGCGCGACCGCGAGCAGCAGGATCCCGAGCGGCGCTCTCAAGGGGGAGATCCCAGGAGCTCGTCGTACGCCTGCGCGAACGGCTCGTCGTGCACGCACGCCGCGAGCGTCGGCGAGCCGACGATCTGTTGCGCGGCGGCGTCGAACTGGACATCGAGCGGCGCCAGCGCCCGTCCGAGCTCGCGGCCGCGGCCCTCCTGCAGGACCGTCGCGTTCGCCGCGACGACCTCGGCGTACTCGGCCCGCAGCGCGCGCAGCCGGGTCGCCGCCACCGCGCAGTCCGCGCTGGCCGCGGCGAACGCCTCGACGATCGCCTGGTAGAGCTCGATCGAGCGCTGCGCCAGCCGCGGCAGGTCGCGCTCGAGGGGGCCGGCGTCGACGATGATCGCGTCGACCGGCGGGCCACCGGCGGTCGCCGGGGTGCTCGCGGTCCGGCTGCCGCAGCCGACGACCGCGAGTGCGAGTGCGAGCCAGGCCACGCGGCTCACGCAGCGAGGGCCCGGAGCACGCGCTGATCGTCGACTGCGCTGAACTTACCCTTCGCATCCCTCGCGACCTTCGAGAGGGCGACCTCGGGATCGTGCGTGAAGAACAGCCGGCCGCCGCGCTCGACGAGGTCGCCGAGCAAGGTCGCCTTCTCGTCGATCAGCAGCTCGGGGAACCGGTCGTAGCCCATCGTGATCGGCAGGTGCACCCAGGCGCGGCCGGGGATCAGATCGGCCGCGAACAGCACCGGGCCGGCTGGCATCTCGATCTCCGTGAGGAGCAGACCCGGCGTGTGGCCCGAGCTGCGGTGGAACGTGTAGCCCTCGCCGAGCGCCGACGCACGATCCGAGGCGGCGAGCTCGAGCCGCCCGCTGCCGGCGAGCAGGTTCGTGAGGTTCGGGATGAACGACGCGCGATCACGGGCGTGCGGCGCGACGGCCCGCTGCCAGGCCTCGGCGCCGACGACGAAGGTCGCGTTCGGGAACGCCAGCCGCGGCTCGACGCCGGGCTCGTGGGCGGTGAGCAGCCCGCCCGCGTGGTCGAAGTGGAGGTGCGACAGGACGATCACGTCGACGTCCTCGGGGTCGATGCCCTCGGCCGCGAGCGACGCCAGCAGCACGTGCTCCGGTTCGACCACGCCGTAGCGGTCGCGCAGGGACGGCTCGAAGAACGCCCCGATGCCGGTCTCGAACAGGATGATCCGGCCCTCGTCGCGCACCACAAGGCAGCGGCACGCCAGGGGAATTCGATGGAGCTCGTCGGGCTCGATCCAGCGCTCCCACATTTTGCGCGGGGCGTTACCGAACATGGCGCCGCCATCGAGGCGCTGCGAGTTGCCGAGGACCGAGGTCAGCGTCCGGGTCACGTGTGCGGTCTACCACGTCCCCCGTGCATGGCGCGTGGGGTCAACCGACCCGACGACCGCACGATGAGACGTCAGCCTGGCGAGACGATGCTAGCCGCGCGCTCGCGCGGCTCCGGGTAGGATGCGGCCCATGATGAGGATCGGCCTTGGTAGCGTCGTGCTCTGTGCGCTCGTCGCATGTGGCGGAACGAGTGGTGACGGACTCGACGAGGAGCGCGCGATGCTCGTGCTCTCGCCGGCGACCAGCGAGCACCTGATCCTCAACGGCTCGACGCCGCAGCAGCCGTTCACGGCGATCCTCGTCGATCCCGCGGGCCGCGAGCGTGACGTCACCGGCGAGACCACCTTCTATGTCGAGTCCTCGTTCGGCGAGTTCTCGGGCGCGACGCTGTCGATCCGCGCGCCCGGCAAGACCACGGTGTCCGCGCTCTACACCGACAAGCCCGGCAACGCGCAGGTGATCGCGCGCCTCAAGTCGCAGCGAGTCATCGACGATCCCGCGAACCCCAACGACGACGTGCCGCCGAACGCGCCCGATCTGTTCACCGGCGGCACCGAGGACGCTGCGAAGGCGCCGACCGTGATCTACCCGGCCGCCGACGTCACGATGCCGCGCAACCTCGGCGACTTCGAGACCCACTGGACCGACGCGAGCGGCAACGACGTGTTCGAGGTCGCGCTGCTCGGCGAGTTCGCCGACATCCGGCTCTACGTCGCCGGCAACAACGGCGTCCCCACCGCGGGCCCGCGACCGTCGTGGACCGGCTTCGCCGCGCAGGAGTGGGCGTGGGCCGTCGGCAACGACAACACGGTGTCCTACCAGGTCCGCGGCGCCAGCTCGACGGCGCCCGGCGTGATCGGCAGCGCGCCGGTGCGGCTCGCCAAGCTGACCAACGAGGCGATGGAGGGCGGGCTCTACTACTGGGCGGCGACGGCCTCCGGCGGGGGCGCGTACGGCATCTTCCGCCACGACGTCTCCAAGCCGGGGCAGGCCGCCGAGGAGTTCATGACGGACACGTCGACCGGCAAGTGCGTCGCGTGTCACGCGCTGTCGCGCGACGGCAAGACGATGGCGCTCACCTACGACGGCGGCAACGGCCGCGCGACGATCGTCGACGTCGGCACCAAGACCGCGCAGCCCGTGCCGGATCCCGCCGTCGACGCGCTCGGCAACGTGGACTTCAGCACCGACACCTCGCGCTGGAACTTCGCGACGCTCTATCCCGATGGCAGCCGGATGATCACCGTGTTCGGCGGCGTGATGACCGTCCGCGCGACGCTCGATCAGTCGGCGCTCGCGACGATGCCGGCGGCCGGGGTGGTCTCCCACCCGGACCTCTCGCCCGACAGCACGAACCTCGTCTACGTCGTCCACACCGGCGGCCTGGACTGGGTGTTTGGCGGCGGCCAGATCTACACGCGCACGTTCGATCCCGTCACCCTCGCGTTCGGCGTCGAGCGGCCGCTCGTCACCGACGGCGGCAACAACTTCTATCCGTCGTGGTCGCCCGACGGGCAGTGGATCATGTTCAATCGCAGCAGCGGCGACAGCTACGATGACATCGATGCGTCGCTGTGGGTCGTCAGGGCCGACGGCAGCGCGCCGCCGATCCAGCTCTCCGCGATCAACGCGGCGACCAGCGGGCTCACGAACTCGTGGGGCCGCTGGGCGCCGTTCGCCCAGACGGTTGGCGCCGGCATGGAGCCGATCTTCTGGATCACGGTGTCGTCGAAGCGCGACTTCGGCGTTCGCCGCATGAACTCGCTCGAGGCCGTCGAGGGCGCGAAGACGCCGCAGATCTGGATGAGCGCGTTCTACACGGCGCGAGCCGAGGCCGGCACCGAGCCGACGACCGCCGCGTTCCGCCTGCCGTTCCAGAGCCTGACGTCGAACAATCACATCGCGCAGTGGGCCGAGCGCGTCGTCGTCACGCAGTAGCGGCGCGACGCGGCTTCACGCTCCGGCTGGCTGATCCACCAGCCGGCAAGTGGGCTCACGCGACCCTCGCGGATCGGCAAGTCCGCCTGCCGTCTCCCGGTTGCAAGGTGGCGGAATCAGACCCCACCCTGGCGCGATCGCCCCTGGCACGGGGGGTGCTCAACAGCTGGCCATCAACCTCTCAGGTCGGAGTGAATGGTCATGAAGCGCATCCTCACGGGTCTCGGTCTCTCTCTTCTCGGGTCGGTTCAGCTCATGGGCTGCGCCACGGACGATGGTGGCGGCGAGGAAGAGTGCCTTCCCGGTGACATCGACTGCTCGACCGACGACGGCGGCGATGGCGGCAAGGGCGACGGGTTCGACTACAAGAACAGCCCCGAGCGCATGTCGCAGCGCCTGAACTACCGGCTCTCCGAGCTCCCCAAGAAGGGCGACCTGAAGACGCCGGTCTGGAAGGACCAGTACCCCGCCGCCGTCGGCCGCGCGCCGGTGGCCTGGGCGGATACCTACTGGCCGACCTACGACGGCTCGCACAACGCGCGCTGGCAGGGCGCCGCGACGAAGTCGCCGCTCGAGAAGTACGACGCCGCGTTCAACAACAACCAGGGTTGCGCCACGCAGCCCGCGAGCATCTCCGGCCCCGGCGCGAAGGCCGCGTGGGACACCTACTATGGCTGCGCCGGCCCCGCCGCGAAGTGGCAGAGCAAGAACTACCAGGGCGGTGGCGACATGCACGACGGCATCGACAACGATGGCGACGGCAAGATCGACGACCGCAACGCGGACGGCGACATCGACGGCATCGCGACCTGGTGGGGCACCTGCCACGCCTGGGCGCCGACCGCGCTCGTCGTCCCCGAGCCGCTGAAGGCGGTCACGGTCAACGGCGTCACGTTCGACGTCGCCGACATCAAGGCCCTCACGCAGAACATCTACGACTCCACCGCCGCCGTCATGCTCGGCGGTCGCTGCAACTCGAAGGAGATCACGCACTCGGTCACCGGCTCAGCCAACGACGAGTGCGCGGACCTCAACCCCGGCGCGCTCCACGTCGTGATGACGAACTTCCTCGGCATCGCGCAGCTGCCGCTCGTCGAGGACCGCACCGCGAACTACGAAGTCTGGAACCAGCCGGTCGTCGGCTACGAGATCACCAAGCAGGCGCAGATCTCGAACACCGCCGCGAACGCGTGCGTCGGCGGCACCGGTGGCCGCACCTGGACCTATAACCGCGACGCCAAGCAGCTCTACGAAGTCCGCATGACGGTCAAGTACGTCACCGAGGGCGACGCGAGCACCCAGCCGCTCGGCTTCGCGAGCTACACCCGCACCGACGGCTACCACTACATCCTCGAGACCAACGCCGAGGGCAAGGTCATCGGTGGCCGCTACTGCACCGACAGCGAGAACAGCCACGTGGACTTCCTGTGGTCGCCGACCGGCCGCCACAACCCGACCAACCCGAACGTCGCGGTCGCCAAGGTCAAGGAGCTCATCGCCAAGTCGGTCGCCACCGACGGCGGCGGCGGCACGAACCCGGCCAACACGTTCTCGGCGTCGCCCGCCGCGGCCATCCCGGACAACAACGCGACGGGCGTCTCGGCCGATGTCGCGGTGACCGGCGTGACCGGCTCGCTCGGCCTCACGGTCTCGGTCGACATCACGCACACCTACAAGGGTGACCTCAAGGTCTCGCTCCTCAAGGACGGCGTCGAGAAGAAGGTGCTCCACGACCGCACCGGTGGCTCGCAGCAGAACATCGTGCAGAGCTACACGCTGACCGCCGCCGAGGCTGGCCCGGCGAACGGTCGCTGGACCCTCAAGGTCGTCGACACCGCCGCGCAGGACGTCGGCACCATCAACAAGGTGACGCTCTCGTTCCAGTAGGTCGCTGACGCCGCGTCCCGAAACGCAGCAACGCCCCGGTCATCCCGGGGCGTTTTGTCGTTTCGGTGCGGTCCTCGTGCGAGCTAGAGGATCACGTCGTTGACGCAGTAGCCGCCGTTGCACGGCACGTTGTTGCAGCACAGGTTCGTCGCATCACACGCCTGGCCGTACGACGAGCAACCCTGCGGCGAACCGCAGAACCCCGACGACTTGCCCGGCTCGAGCGTGCACGGCAGGCCCGCGCAGCAATCGGTGTCGGTGGTGCAGGTCCCACCACCGGGGACGCAGGCCGAGCCGCACACCGACGCGAACTCCGAGCCCGGCACCGGGACGCACGGCAGGCCGCAGCAGTCCGCGCTCGTCGCGCACGTGGCGCCGACCGGCGGGGTCGTGCAGTCCTGGCCGACGCCGACGCCGCAGCGCGGGATCCCGAGCGCGTCCTGGTTGCAGCTGTCGACCTGGAGCGAGTTGCCGGCGCAGCAGTTCGCGGTCGCGTTGCACTGGATCTCCTGGAGGCGGCAGATGGCACCGGCCGGCGCACACGAGTTGCCGTTGTTGCAGCGGCCGATCTCGTACCCCGCCGCCTTCTCGCACGTCACGTTCGCGACGTCACCATCCGGGCTCCCCGCCGAGCCGCAGCAATCGCTGTCGGCGCGGCACAGCTCGCCGGTGGGCCGGCAGCCGCTCGGCGGCTGACAGACCAGCACGCCCGTCGGGCCGTAGGGGAAGCAGGCGCGGCTACAGCACTCGCCGCCGCACGTCGGCAGCGGGCCACCCGTGTAGTCCGCCCCCACGTCACAGACCTCGCCGGCGCCGGCGCAGCCCGTGGCGCCGTTCGAGGGCACGCGCTCGCAGGTGCCGAGGGTCGCGCCATTGGCGGTCTGGCAGAGTCCGCCGCAGCACTCGCTGTCGCTGGTGCAGGTGTCACCGGTCTGGGTGCAGAAGGACGGCGCGTTCGAGCACGTGCCCTCGTCGCAGAACTTCGAGCAGCACTCGCCGTTCGCCGCGCAGCTGTTCCCCGACGTCTTGCACGTCGGGTTGAGCGGCGTGCAGGTGCCGCCATCGCCGCAGATGCCGCCGCAGCACTCGCCGTCGTCGTCGCACGCCACGCCGTCCGAGGTGCACTGATCGCCGGAGCACTCGTTGTCGACGCACGAGAACGAGCAGCAGTCGGGCCCGGACTGGCACCCCGCGTTGGCCGCGCCGCACGTCCCGGGGACGCGCGAGCACACGCCGGCAGTGTCGTCGCAGTTCGCCGAGCAGCACTCGGTGTCGGCGGTACAGCTGATCCCGAGCACCGTGCACTCCGCCCCGTTCTTGTTGCCTCCGCCGCATGCGGCGAACAACCACAGCGCAACTCCCATGCAGATGACGTGCTTCATACGAGCTTCCTCCCGGTAGGCGAACGATGGTCCCGCGCCTCGAGCGCAGACAGACGAACGGCCGAGCCGCCACGCTGGCGGACCCGGCCGGAGATCACGAGTGGATCAGAGGATCGTGCCGATGCAGCAGCCGTTCGAGCAGTAGGTGCCCGCGGCGCACGAGTTGTCGATCCCGCTGCACAGCGCCTGACCGGTCGGGCACTGCTGCATGTTGCACTCGGGCGGCAGGTCGGCCTCGGTCTGGCCGGGGCACAGGATGCAGCTCGCGCCGCCGCAGGTGCCGTTGCCGCACATCGTGTTCTTCGTGCAGCGCAGGCACTTCGTCGGATCCGCGAGCGTCTCGGTGGTGCAGTTCGGCGACGTGCTCGGATTGAGCGCGATGTCGAAGCACGACGACGGGTTCGCCGGGTCGCACAGCGTGCAGCAGCCGAAGCAGTCGCAGCCGGGCGGCGCGAGCTTGCCGCAGGTGTCGATGCACTTCTGCGACAGCGTGCCCTGGCCGAGCGGGGCCGGGCACTCCGAGACCTGGTAGCGGTTCGCGCCGATCGGGCACGAGGCCTTGTCGGGCGCCCCGAGCAGGCAGCACACGTGGATGCTGCAGCCGTCGTTGCCGGCGCCGGAGTTGCCGTCGAAGAAGCAGTCCTGATCGACCGCGTCGATGTTGTCGCCCGGGATGCCCGTCGAGAACGAGCCCTCGTTGTTGTCGAGCGGGCCGGTGCACTGGATGTCGAAGCCGTCGATCTTGCCGTCGCCATCGTCGTCGATGCAGTTCGAGCACTGCGGCGCGCCCACGTTCGGGGTGCACGCGCCCCCGAACGGCGCGTCCATGCCGACGCCGCCGTCGCCATCGCCGATGCTGGCGTCACCGTCGGTGCTGTCGTTGTTATCGCCGCCCTTACCACCGCAGGCGATGGCGAGGACAGCAAGGCAGGTGACGATCCAGGTCTTCATCAATGGGAGCTCCTAATACAAAGGTCAGAGTTGGCGTGCATCGGGGGTGGTCGCGGGGGTCGCGGGGCGGGGATCGGTGGGGGCGTCGGCTGCGCTGCGGTGGACGCTGGCGGGCAGCTCGGAGGTCCAGGCCTGGCCGGCGGCGATCTGCACGCTGGTGCCCTGGAAGGTGACGTTCACGGTGCCGTCCTCGACCTCGACGGTCGCGCGCTCCTCGAAGCGGGCGACCCGGAACCGGGTGCCGACGACGCGGACGACGGTGTCGCCGGCGACCACGACGAACGGTCGCGTGCGCTTCGGGATCGCGAACCAGGCGGCACCGTGCTCGAGCACGGCGGTGGTCGTGGCATCGCGGGACATCACGACGGCGCTGTCGGCCTCGAGGGTGACGTGCGCATCGCCGAACGAGATCGTCGACGGCGCCGCCCCCGAGACGACGCGCGTCGGGCTGTCATCGACGCCGACGGGTGCGCCGCCGCGCGTGCCGATCACGACCGCGGCGATCGCGGCGGTGGCCACGGCGGGCGCGGCGAGCCACAGCCAGCGGC
>JALZOI010000951.1 GCA_030857245.1 Myxococcota bacterium | reverse complement strand
GGATCGTCGAGCGCGACGTCCGCGCGCTGGCCGGTGGCGGCGCGCCCGCCGATGACAACGAGGGCGCCGAGACGACCGGCGAGGCCGGCGCTGACGCCTCCGGTCACGCCCAGGACCTCGAGCTCGAGGGTCGGCCTGACGTCGCCAGGCCGCCGGGCGCGCCCCCCTCGCAGGCGCTCGCTGTCCGTCACGCGCGCCAGCTCGTCCCCGATGGCGAGAGCGACTTCGAGGACGTGCCCGCGTCGAACATGCGCAAGCGGATCGCGACGCGCCTCACCGAGGCCAAGCGCGACGTCCCGCACTTCTACCTGATGCGGAAGCTCGACGCGGCGCCGCTGCTCGCGTTCCGCGGCCGCCTCAACGACCTGCTCGGTGATCGCGGCAAGGTCAGCGTCAACGACCTCATCATCAAGGCCGTCGCCCTCGCCCTCCGCCGCGTGCCCGAGTGCAACGCGAGCTGGGAGGGGGAGGCGATCCGGCGCTACCACCGCGTCCACGTCGGCGTCGCCGTCGCGATCGAGGATGGTCTCGTGACGCCGGTCGTGCGCGACGCCGATCAGAAGGGCATCGGCGCGATCGCGGCCGAGGTCAAGGACCTCGCCGAGCGCGCGAAGCATCGCGGCCTCAAGGGCCACGAGATCACGGGGTCGACGTTCACCGTGTCGAACCTCGGCATGATGGGCGTCGAGCGGTTCACCGCGATCATCAACCCGCCCGAGGGCGCGATCCTCGCGATCGGCGCCACCGTCGACGAACCCGTGGTCGTCAAGGACCAGGTCGTGCCCGGCAAGCGGATGACCGTCACGATGTCGTGTGACCACCGCGTGATCGACGGCGCGCTCGGCGCGCGCTGGCTCCAGGCCTTCGCGGAGCTGTTCGAGAAGCCGGAGTCGCTCGCCCTATGAGCGACGGCAGCGACGGCTATGACCTCGTCGTGATCGGCGCGGGCCCGGGCGGCTACGTCGCGGCGATCCGCGGCGCGCAGCTCGGCCTGCGGGTCGCGTGCATCGAGCGCGAGAACCTCGGCGGCATCTGCCTCAACTGGGGTTGCATCCCGACCAAGGCGCTGCTCCGCAGTGCCGAGGTGCTCGAGACGTTCCACCACGCGAAGGACTTCGGGATCCTCGTCGGGGAGTTCAAGGCGGACTTCCCCGCGATCATCGCGCGCAGCCGCGGGATCGCCGACAAGGTCAGCAAGGGCGTCGGCTTCCTGTTCAAGAAGAACAAGATCGACAGCATCGCCGGCACCGCCAAGCTGCTACCGCGCGCGGGCGCCTGGAAGCCGCACCAGATCGAGGTGACGTCGAGCGAGGGCAAGCGCGTGATCGGCGCCAAGCACGTCGTGCTCGCGACCGGCGCCCGCGCTCGCTCGCTGCCCGGCATCGAGCTCGATGACAGGCGCATCATCGAGTACCGCAAGGCGATGACGCTCGCGGAGCAGCCGACGTCGATGGTCGTGCTCGGCGCCGGCGCGATCGGCGTCGAGTTCGCGTCGTTCTACCGGGCGCTCGGCACGGAGGTGACGATCGTCGAGTTCCTGCCCCGCCTCGTGCCCAACGAGGACGCGGAGATCAGCAAGGAGCTCGCGCGCGCCTTCGACAAGCGTGGCATCAAGAGCCTCGTCGGTCACAAGCTGACGTCGGCGAAGACCACCGGCGACAAGGTCGTGATCACGATCGAGCCGAACGGCGTCCCCGGCGCGCCATCGCGCGACGCCGCCGCCGCCGCGATCACGATCGAGGCCGACATCCTGCTCGTCGCCGTCGGCGTGGCACCGAACACCGAGGACCTCGGCCTCGAGGCTCACAAGGTCGCGCTCGATCGCGGCTACATCAAGGTCGATGCCGAGAACCGCTGCGGCGACAACCTGTGGGCGATCGGCGACGTGATCGGCCGTGGCCTCGCGCACGTCGCGTCGGCGGAGGGCGTGTTCGTCGCCGAGAAGATCGCCGGCGTCCACGCCGAACCGGTCCGCTACGACGCCATCCCCGCGTGCACCTACTGCTCGCCCGAGATCGCCTCGCTCGGCCTCACCGAGGAGAAGGCGAAGGCGCAGAACGTGCCCGTCAAGGTCGGCAAGTTCCCCTTCACGGCCCTCGCCAAGGCCCGCGCGGCGGGCGACACCACCGGCTTCGTCAAGGTGCTCTGGCACGCCGAGACCGGCGCGCTCGTCGGCGCGCACCTCATCGGTCCGGCGGTCACCGACCTGATCGCCGAGCTCACGCTGGCGAAGACCACCGAGGTCAACGCCGAGAGCCTCGTCTACACGATCCACGCGCACCCCACGTTCGCCGAGACCATCCGCGGCGCCACCGAGGCGGCGCTGGGTCACGCGATCGATCTGTAGCGCCGCGGTTTCGGACTCGGACTCGGACTCGGACTCGGTTTCGGTCTCGGTTTCGGACTCGGTTTCGGACTCGGTTTCGGACTCGGTTTCGGACTCGGTTTCGGACTCGGTTTCGGACTCGGCTGCGGC
>JALZOI010000019.1 GCA_030857245.1 Myxococcota bacterium | reverse complement strand
GCGCCCGTCCCGGCGGCCATGCGCTCGCCGATCGCGAACGCGATCAGCGGCGATATCGATCCCGGCGTCGCGCTCGCCGCCGCCGCGGTCCTGTGCTTCGACCTCGCGGTCGACCAGCCGGCGCCGATCCTCGACGCGCTCGGACCGGCCGGGATCTCGCGGATCCGCGCGCTCGTCGCCGGCAGCGGCCCGAAGGCGCAGCTCCGCGATGCCCGCCGCTGCCTCGCCGCCGCCGATCGCCAGCCGCGCTGACTACGTCGCGACCGGTTCGCCGGCACGCGCCGCGGCGATCGCCGTCGCGAGCTGCGTGTACGCGAGCCGCCGGAACTCCGGGACCTCGCCCGCCTCGGTGAGCTGCGCGAGCGTCGCGTCCTCTCCGGCCGGCACGAACAGCCGGTCCCAGCCGAGGAGGTGCGGCCCCGCCGGCTTGCTGGCGATGACGCCCTCGCACACCGCCGTGATCAGCTCGATCTCGGCATCGGCGCCGCGCCGCAGCGCGATCGCGAGGTGCATCTTGGCGGGCGTCTCGCGCCACCACTTGCAGAACCGGTTCTCGTTCTCGGTGTCGAGCTCGAGCCGCAGGCTCTTGCCCTCGAGGGTCGTCAGATCGACCGCCTCGGCGAAGCAGCCCGCCGGGACCGGATGCGCGCGCACCTTGTCGCGGGCGCGCTGCCCCGGCTCGTTCGAGCTCGTCGAGAAGCCGGTCTGCAGCCCCTCGACGACGACCTCGAGCCCGGGTGAGATCCGCGCGAGCTCGGCCGCGCGCAGGTCATTGCCATCGATGAACACCAGCACGCCGGGACCCTAGCCCGGCCCGGCCGGGGTCAGACACTACTTGCACAACTTGTGGCGGCCAACTTCAACGAATCCGTGGCAGCCGGGTCGCCGGACGCGCTCGACCGGCACGGAGCGACATCGGTACGCGCGCGTGCGCAGACGAGCAACCTCGAGAGCAGGTGGTCCGACGACCGCCGCATGCCGCCGGATCCTGTCCTGTCAGTCCAGACAGACCTCCGCGCGCATGTGCGTCGGCCCCTTCCACTCGGCGCCGGCCGCGAGCAGCTCGCGCGCCTGCTCGGGCGTGACCGCCACGCTCGAGGCCTGCCCTTGGGGGCGCGCCGGGCGCTGGTCGCCGGGTGCGAGCTCGAACAAGTACGCCACGAACTGCCTCGTCGGCGCATCACGAGGCGGCTGCACGTCGACGTAGACGAATGCGGTACCGTCGCGCAGGCTTGCGCGCAGCTGCTCGTAGGTTTCGCTCATCGAAGAATTGTAACGTCAGTCGTCCTCGCACGACCAGATCCGGTTCTCATTCGAGCGAGCGGCCACCAGTCTCGACGCCATCACTCAGCGCGTCGTGTTCGCGCAGCGTCATGACGTTGGGGTCCGCGAGGTTAGCGATCGCGAGTTTCGCAAGTTGTGTCTGACCCCTACTCGACGATGACCCGGTCACTCGCGCCGCGCCCGAACGTCTCGGGCATGTACATCTCCTCGGCCTTCGGCGGCGGCACGATGAAGTTGCCCGGCGTCGTCGCGCGCGCCACGTACGTGTACGTGTGGACGCCTTCCCAGAGCAGGGCGGCGAACGCCTCGACGCGCTCGTCGCGCAGGTTCTGGTGCTCGTACCACGGGCCGTACCACCACCAGTACGCACCGCGCGCCTGCTGCTCGGCCGGATCCGTCGGCACCGGGCCGGTCACGGCGAGCGCCGGGTTCAACGTCTCGAGGCCGGCCGGCAGCGGATCGACGAGCGCGACGTGGTAGCGCCGGTTCTCGTTGACCATCGTCAGCTTGACCCGGACGCGCGCGCCCGCCTTGATCTTCCAGGTGCCGTCGGGCTGGCGCACGACGTCCGCCGGATCATCGAGCCCTTCGTAGACCCGCTGCACGACGAAGCCGTGGTCGGCGGGATCGAGCTTGAGGCTCGCCGGCGCGTACGTCATGCCGATGCGGTAGTAGAGCCGCCCCTTGCCGTCCTTCTGGATCGTGAGGTCCTGCTTGTCGTGCGCCGCGACATCCTTCATCGGGATCGAGATCGCGGAGTACTCGGTCGTGCGGCCGCGGAACGCGTGGTCGCCGGCGTAATCGGCGCCGAGCCAGACGCGCGCGACGAAGCTCGGCGTCGCCTTCTCGTAGGTCTGGAAGTAACGGTCCATCGCCACGAGCGCGAAGGTGTTCTCCTGCGTGTTGAGCCAGCGCCCGCCCTTGCGATGCCCGAGCAAGCCGGTCACGAGCTTCGGGATCAGATCGAGATCGCGCTGCTCCTGGATCAGCGCCTCGAGCATCACCGCATCGACGCGGTGGTCACTCGCGAGCAGCACGTACGCCGCGTCGCCGTAGCTCGTCGTGAAGTTCGCCGCGCCCGCGGTCTCCGACACCTTGTTGAGCGCGTGCCGCACGAGCTCCTTGCGCTCGGCCGCCGCGGCTGCCTGCCCCGCGAACGTGCCGAGCAGCCACCCATTGGCCTCCATCGACAGCTTGGCCGGGCCGCCGGCCCGCGCGTAGAGCTGCCGGCCCTTCGGCACATCGAGATCGCCGAGCTGCTTGCGCGTGTAGAGCGCGTAGCTCGAGATCGTGTGGCGGGTCTGGGCGTCGTACCAGTGCGGGTAGTGATTCTCGATGGTGCGCAGGTACGCCGTGGCGGCATCGAGGATCGCCGGCGGCACCGCGAAGCCCTTGGCCTTCGCGCGCGCCAGCGCGTTCGTGACGTAGACGGAGACGTACGGCTCCGACGGCCGGCCGCGCTCCCAGAACGCGAAGCCGCCGTCGCCGTTCTGCATCTGCGAGAGCCGCTCGATGTCGCTCTTGACGCTGGCCTCCATCGCCGCGGGCGACGGCAGGTCCTTCGTCTTGAACGCGGTGAGCACGTCCTTGAGCGCCGCGATCGCCATGATCCGCGACGCGCGCTGCTCGGCGCACTCGTACGGATAGGTCACGAGGTAGAGCATCGCGTCGGTCAGCGACTGGAGGTTCGTCGACGCGGTCGTGACCTCGAGGCCGCCGAACGCGGTGACGACCGCCCCCGGCAGCGCTACCGGCTGCTTGATCGTCCCGCCGGCGACGCCGTCGTCGATCACGCCGTACGTCGCGAACGCCTCGGTGGTCGCCGGCGTCCACACCGGCAGCGCCACCTCCGCGGCATCGGTGGCGGCGCCCGCGCTGCCGACGAACTGGAAGCGCGCGATGCCCGCGAGCTCGGCCGCGGCCGGGAACAGCACCTCGACGCGATCTTTGGCCGGCACCGTGAGCTCGCGCCCCGCGCCGTCGGTGAGCATCGCGTTCGTCGTGCGCGCCGCGAGGCGCACGGTCATCGGCGCATCGGTCTGGTTCTGCACGACGACCGGCAGCAGGAACGTGTCGCCGAAGTTGAGGAACCGCGGCGGGCTCGGCCGCACCATCAGCGGCAGCCGCGCGGTGATCGCGCTCTCGCCCTTGCCGAACTGCTTGTCACCGGCCGTCGCCACCGCGACGATCCGGTAGCGCGTCAGGTTGTCGGGCACCTTGATCTCGACCGTCGCGCGGCCCTGCGCGTCGGTCTTCACCGCCGGCGCGAACGCCGCGAGCGGGTTGAAGTTCGATCGGATCGCGATCGCGCCGCCCTGCGCCGGCGCCTGCTGCCGGTTCGACGAGTCCTTCTTCTCGTCCGCCATGGAATCGTCGTCGGCCTCCTCGCGCATGCTCTTCCGCTTGCCCGCCGCGCTTGGCTCCATCGGCGCGGCCGTCGGCGGCGGCGGTTCTCCGCCGGTCGCGGCGCTCTCGGCGAACGCGAGGCCGCCGCCCGCGCCCCGTCCATCGCGCGAGCGCTCGGCGGTCTGCAGCAGCGTGCCGGCATCCGGCTTCGCGAGCTTCACGTGCGCGCGGAGGTAGTGATCCCGCGCGTCGGCGCCCCGCGGTCCGTAGAACACGCCGATCGGATCGGGGACCTGGTAACCGGTGAGCGCGAGGATGGCCTCGTCGACCACCATCACCGCGGCCTCGGCGTTCGCGACGGGCTTGCCCGCGGCGTCGACGACGGTGACCGTGAGCTTCGCCTGCTCGCCGGGACCGAGCTTCGGGACGCTGGGTTCGACCTTGACGCCGAGCGTGCGCTGCTTCGGGGGGATCGGGAGATCGATCGTGCCGACCGCGTACGCGGGTCGCTTCGGTAGCTTGGGATCGGCATCCCCCTTGTCGTCGAGCCTCGCCGCCATGCCGACGAGGTCGACCTGGACGTGGAGGTTCGGCACCATCGCGTCGGTGATCGGCACGGTGATCACCTTCGACGGCCCGGTCAGCGTGATCCGCTCGGTCTTGACGATGCCGCTGCGCCGCCAGCTCACGACGCCCTCGGCCGGGTAGAACGGCGCCTGCACCAGCAGCTCGGCGGTGTTGCCCGCCGTGTACTCCTGCTTGTCGGGGATCAGCTGCACGACCTCCTGCGCGACGTCGCGCGCGGGCGGCCGGTCACCACCGGTCACCCAGAACGTCAGCGACGTCTGGTTCGTGCGGCCGCGATCGTCGACGATCGTCGCGGTCACCCGGTAGCTGCCGCCCTGCTTCGTCGCGAACGTGCACGGCGTGGGGTCCTTGGCCGCGGTCACCGCGCACGCCTGCGGATCGACCTCCTTCTCCTTGTACTCGCCGCGCTTGTACTCCCAGTCGAGGCGCACCGCGCGCAGCTCGATCTTCGCGCCGGCGACCGCCTTGCCGTCGAGGTCGACGCCGATGACGTCGAGCGCGAACGGCTGGCCCTTCTCGACGAACGGCTTCTTCGTCTTCAGCCCGACGTAGTACGAGGCCGGGTGCACGACGAGCGCGGACGACGCCGTCCAGGTCTGCCGGTTGACGTCGGTGACGCTCGCGTGGGTCTGGACCGAGTACGGCACCGCCGGCTTGCTCGACAGGAAGTCGAGGTGCAGCGTGTGCGCACCGGTGGCGTCCGTCTTCGCCGCGAGGTCCCATGACTTCGAGGGCTGGTGGAGCGCCATCCCGCCGTCATCGTCGTAGTGATGACGGCCGCGACCGCCACCGTGCCCGCCCCACCACGGCACCCAGGTGCCGAAGATGTAGCCGTCGCGGTTCGGCGGCGTGAAGCTCGTGGGCGTCGCGCTCACGGACCACTGCACCGGCGCGCCGGGCAGCGGGCCACCGGAGAAGTACTTCGCGTTGACCGTGACGTCGCCGCCCTCGGCGATCAGGAACGGACCCTGGCTCGCCTGCGCGGAGACCTCGAACTCGGGGCGCCGGAACTCCTGGATCTCGAAGCCGTGCGAGTACGTGCCGCCGCCGCTGCTCCACGGATCGCGGCCCTTCGCGGTCAGCTCGACGCGCGCGTGCCCGAGGTTCGGCGTCCCCGGTAGCTTGAACTTCGTGTCGAAGCCGCCGACCGCGCTGACCTGCGTCGAGCCGGTGGCGATCTGGTTGCGCTGCGCGTCAAAGACCTTGTAGTCGATCGTGGCGATGCCCGGCATCGGCCCGACGTCACCGTGCTTGCCGGTGTTGATCGTGCGGAGCCAGCCCTTGAGCGTGACCTCCTCTCCGGGCTTGTACATCCGGCGGTCGTCGAAGACGTACCAGGCGAGGTTCGTCGGGCGGACCTGCTTCGTCCAGCTGCCGTGGTTGTTCCAGTAGCCGCGGCTGTCGGTGACGAACGCGACGTCGTCGCCGCGCCGCGCGGTCAGGTGGTGCGCACCGGCCGCGCCGCCGGTCGGCAGCGCGAGCGTCGCGAGGCCCTGCGCGTCGGTGGTGGCCTGGACGCCGAACGGCCGGAGCTCGACGGTGACGCCCGCGGCCGGCGCGCCGGTCTCGAGCTCGGTCGCGAACGCGGTCAGCGTGTCGGCGTCGACGTAGGCATCGACCGCGAGCTTGGTCGACTGCACCCAGCTGATCAGGCGCGGCGGCTCGTACCGCTCCTTCCAGGGATGCGGCTCGACGATGGCGATCGCGTGCCCGAGCCCGGTCCGCGAGAGCGCCTTCGACAGATCGACCGACGTCTCGACGAGCGCGTTCTTGCCGCCCGCGGTCTGCACGAGCTCGTCGAAGACCTTCGTGCCGGGGAGCGCGGGCGGCTTGTCCTTGTTCCACTGGTTCTGGACGTAGAAGCCGAAGGCGTCGTAGTCCGCCGGCGCGACCTGGTAGAGCCGGACCTTGAGCTGCTCGTAGTTCGTGCTGAAGAAGTCGAGCGAGCGCTTGGCCGCCAGCGGATCGAGGACGACCATGCCGTTCGGGCCGAAGAACGTCGGCTCGGCATCGGTCACCGACCACGTCAGCGTCGCGTCCTTGCCGAGCGTCTGCCCGAACTGATCGCGCAGCTTGCTCGAGACGGTGACCTTGTACGTCGTGCGCGGCTTCGTGGCGCCCTGGACGACGAGGTAGCTGTGGTTCGCCAGCACCCGCAGCCCCGGGACCTCGGGGGTCACGGTGACCTGGCCCTCGTCGAAGGTGTCAGGATCGAGCGGGTTGTTGAGCTCGATCATGTATGGCTGATTCGGCGGGCACTTCGCGGCGTAGCCGCACTCGGAGCGCACGATGCGGAGCGGCGGATACGTCTGGAACGAGAAGCTCTGTGCCTGCTTCGTGAGGTTCGGCCCCTCCGCCGACGGCGTGCCGGCCGGGATCTCGACGGTGACGCGCGCATCCGCCGGCAGCTCCTGCGCCGCGCGGAACGCGAGCCACCGTCCGTCCTGCTCGTTCTGCTTCGCCGCCGCGACGAACGCGCTCAGCTGCTTGTCGGTGGACTTCTCGAGCTCGGCCGCGCCGAGGAGCCGCACCGACCACGGCTTGCCGCCGGCAGTCACCTTGAGCTTCGCGAGCACCGCGGCGGGATCGATCCGCTGATCGAACATCACGAACATCGGGACGTCGCGACGCTGCGGTGCGTGCTCGTGCGGGTAGCTGACGGCGATCGTCGGCGGCGGGGTCTCGAACGTGAACTTCGCGGCCTCTGCCAGCGTCCCACCGTTCGCCGACTTCGTGCCGGCCGGGATCTCGACCTGGTACGTCGTCGCCTGCGGGAACCGCTTGAGGTCCGAGGCGCCGGGATCGAACAGGATCGTGCGCGTGCCGATCCAGCGCCAGCTGCCCTTGGGCTGCGGCGTCAGCTTGACCGGCGTGGTCGCGGCGGCGTCGGTCTGCGAGGTCACCGCGATCATCGGCTGGCTGAACGTCACCGACAGCTCGGGGGCGAGCGGCACCGGCCCCTCGGGCATCCACCGCAGGACGCGCAGCGCCTGCCCCGCGTCACTCGCGGTGGGTGGGCGCAACGACGACGCCGGCGGCGGGAACGCGGACGCGACCGTGGTGCCGGTGCGCGGCGCGGGCTGCGAGCCCGGACGCAGCGCGAACGGCTTCTGATCGGAGACGTCCTGCTGGATCGGCTTCGCGCGGGCGAGCAGGGCGGTGGCGTCGCCCGCGGACAGCTGCTTCGCAGCCGCGAGCTTCGCGCGATCGAACGCCGGCGGCCCCTGCGTGCCCTCCGAGAGCCGCAGGTCGAGCCCGGGCGGCGCGTCCTCGGGCTTGACGATCGCGAGCGTGCCACGCACGGCGGTGGCGCTGCCCGCGCCCGTGCCATCGGCGGAGCCGCCGCTCTTCTTGCTGCCGCACGACGACGCGAACACCGCCAGCAGGGTCGTCAGCGCGATCCCCCGCACTCGTACCGATCGATGATTTCTCACAGGCTCTCCTGGTTCACTCGAAGCACTGCATCTCGCAAGCGGATCACTCGACGATCACCCGATCACTGCCGCCGCGCCCGAACGTCTCGGGCATGTACATCTCCTCCGCCTTGGGCGGCGGCACCACGAAGCTGCCGGGCGTCGTCGCGCGCGCGACGTACTCGTACGTGTGGACGCCTTCCCAGAGCAGCGACGCGAACGCCTCGACGCGCTCGTCGCGCAGGTTCTGGTGCTCGTACCACGGGCCGTACCACCACCAGTACGCGCCGCGCGCCTGCTGCACCTTGGGGTCGCTCGGGATGGGCCCGGTCACCGCGAGCGCCGGGTTCATCGGCTCGAGGCCCGCGGGGATCGGGTCGACGAGCGCGACGTGATAGCGCCGGCTCTCGTTGACCATCGTCAGCTTGACGCGGACCCGCGCACCCGCCTTGATCTTCCAGGTGCCGTCGGGCTGGCGCACGACGTCGCCCGGGGCATCGACGCCCTCGTACGCGCGCTGGACGACGAAGCCGTGGTCGGCGGGCGCGAGCTTGAGGTTCGCCGGCGCGTACGTCATGCCGACGCGGTAGTAGAGCCGACCCTTGCCGTCCTTCTGGATCGTCAGCGCGGTCGCCGGCGTCTTCGCGAGGTGGCTCATCGGGATCGGCAGCGCGAACGTGTCGGTCGTGCGCCCCCGGAACGCGTGGTCACCGGCGTAGTCCTTGCCGAGCCACACCCGCGCGACGAAGTCCGGCGTGACCTTCTCGTAGGTCTGGAAGTAGCGGTCCATCGCGAGCAGCGCGTACGTGTTCTCCTGCGTGTTGAGCCAGCGGCCCGCCTTGCGCTGCCCGAGGAGGCCGGTGACGATCTTGGGGATCAGATCGAGGGTCGGCTGCTCCTGGATCAGCGACTCGAGCATCACGGCATCGACCCGCCGGTCGCTCGCGAGCAGCAGGTAGCCACCATCGCCGTACTTCGTGGTGAAGGCCGCCGCGCCCGCCGTCTCGGTCACGCGGTTGAGCGCGTGGCGCACCAGCGTCTTGCGCTCCGCCTCCGCGGCCTTGTGGCCGGCGAACGTGCCGAGCAACCAGCCCGCGGTCTCCATCGTGATCTTGTCGACGCCCCCCGCCTCGGCGAGCAGCTTCTGCCCCTTCGCGATGTCGAGGTCGCCGGAGGCCTTGCGGGTGTAGAGCGCGTAGCTCGAGATCGCCCAGCGGATCTCCTTGCTGTAGAACCACGGATAGTGGCGCTCGATGTCCTTGAGGTAGGGCTTCGCGCGGTCGAGCAGCGCCTGCGGGACCGCGAAGCCCTTCTGCCTGGCGTGGACGAGCGCGTTCGTCACGTAGACCGAGAGGTACGGGATCGACGGTGACCCGCGCTCCCAGAACGCGTAGCCGCCGTCGCTGTTCTGCAGCTGCGCCAGCCGCTCGATGTCGGCGGTGACGCTCGCCTCGAGCGCGGCCTGCCCCGGCAGGTCCTTCGTCTTGAACGCCGTCAGCACGTCGCGGAGCGCCGCGATCGCCATGATCCGCGACGCCCGCTGCTCGGCGCACTCGTACGGATACTTCACGAGGTAGATCAGCGCGTCGGTGAGCGCCTGGAGGTTGGTCGACGCCGTCGACACCTCGATCCCGCCGAACTGGGTGACCACGTTGCCCGGCAGCGTGACCGGCTGACTGATGGCCCCGTCGTCGATCACGCCGTAGGTCGCGAACGCCTCGGTCGTGGCCGGCGTCCACACCGGCAGCGCGAGCTCGGCCGCATCGCTGTAGCGCCCCGACGCCCCGACGATCTGGAACCGCGCCGTGCCCGCGAGCTCGGCGGCGGCCGGGTACTGGACCTCGACGCGATCGTTCGCGGGCACCACGATCTCGCGCCCGGCACCTGCCGTCAGCGTCGCGTTCGTGGTCCGCACCGCGAGCCGCACCGTCATCGGCGCGTCGGTCTGGTTCTGCACGATGATCGGCAGCTTGAACGTGTCCCCGAAGTTGAGGAAGCGCGGCGGGCTCGGCCGCACCATCAGCGGCAGCCGCGCCGTGATCGCGCTCTCGCCCTTGCCGAACTGCTTCTCCCCCGCCGTCGCGATCGCGACGATCCGGTAGCGCGTCAGGTTGTCCGGCACCTTGATCTCGACGGTCGCGCGGCCTTGCGCATCGGTCTTCACCGCCGGCGCGAACGCCGCGAGCGGGTTGAAGTTCGAGCGGATCGCGATCGCGCCGCCCTGCGCCTGCGCGCCTGCTTCGTCGGCGGACTCCGCGAGCTTCTTGTCCTGGCCGTTGCGACGCGCCGGCGCGGACTTCGATGGCGGCGGCGCGCCAGGGGCCATCTCCATCGCCGGCGCGGCGGTCGAGGTCATCGCATCGGCCGTGACGCCACCCGCACCAGCGCCGCTCGCGAGCGAGCCCGCGTCGGGCTTCGCGAGCTTGACGTGCGCGCGCAGATAGTGGTCGCGGGTGTCGGTCCCGCGATGTCTGTAGAACGTCGCGACCGGATCGGGGAACGTGTAGCCGGTGAGGGCGAGGATCGCCTCGTCGACGACGATCACGGCCGCCTCCGCATCGGCCACCGGGCGGCCCGCGGCATCGCGCACGACGAGCGCGAGCTGCGCGGCCTCGCCGGGCCCGATCTTCGCCGCGCTCGGCGTGATCTCGACCGCGAGCGTGCGCTGCTTGGGCGGCACCGGGAGCTCGATCGCGCCGACCGCATAGGCCGGCCGCTTCGGCAGCTTCGGATCCGGGTCGCCCTGGTCATCGAGGCGCGCGGCGGCGCCGACGAGATCGACCTGCACCGTCAGGTTCGGCACCATCGCATCGGTGACCGGCACCTTGAGCACCGTCGTCGGTCCGGTCAGCGTGATGCGCTCGGTCTTGACGATGCCGTTGCGGCGCCAGGTGACGACGCCCTCCGCGGGCGAGAACGGTGACTGGACGAGGAGCTCGGCGACGTCGCCCCCGCGGTACTCCTTGCGATCGGGGATCAGCCCGACGCGCTCCTGCTCGATCTCGCGCGCGGGCGGCTGCGCGCCGCCGGTGACCCAGAAGTCGAGCTTGGTCTGGTTCGCGCGGCCCTGCCCGTCGACGATCGTCGCGGTCACCTGGTAGGTGCCGCCCTCGGTCGTCGTGAATCGGCAGGCGACCGGACCGGCGGCGGCGATCACGGAGCACAGCTGCGGATCGAGCTCCTGATGCGTGTACGTGCCGCGCTTGTACTCCCAGTCGAGGCGCACGGCGCGCAGCTCGATCTTCGCGCCGGGTGCCGCCTTGCCGTCGAGATCGACGCCGATGACCTCGAGGTCGAACGGCTGGCCTTGCTCGACGAACGGCTTCTTCGTCTTGACGCCGACGTAGAGCGCGGCCGGATGCACGATCAGCGCGGCGGCGGCCGACCAGGTCTGGCGGTTGACGTCGGTCACGCTCGCGTGCGTCGTGACCGCCATCGGCATCGCGGGCTTCGCTGACAGGAAGTCGAGGTGCATCGTGTGCGCGCCGGTGGCGTCGGTCTTCGACGCCAGCGACCACGAGCGCGAGGTGGTGTCAGGACCGCCGCGGCCGCCGCCGTCCCACCGGTGATAGCCCCACCACGGCTTCCACGCGCCGAACACGTAGTCGTCGCGGTTCGGCGGCGTGTACGTGGTCTGGCTCGCGCTGACGTCCCAGCTCACCGGGGCGGCCGCGAGCGGGCCGCCGGCGAAGTACTTCGCGCTCACCGTGACATCTCCGGAACCGCCGACGAGGAATGGCCCCTGGCTGGCCTGTGCGGTGACCTCGAACTCGGGCCGGCGGAACTCCTCGACCTGGAAGCTGTGGTGGTGACTGCCCTGGAGGCGGCCCTGCGCCTCGATCGCGACGTGCGCGTAGCCGAGGTTCGGCGTCTTCGGCAGCTTGAACCGGGTGTCGAAGCCGCCGACCGCGCTCACGGGCATCGAGCCCTTGCCGATCTGGTTGCCGCGCGAGTCGTTCACCGTGTACGCGAGCGAGCGGACCGCGCCGGCGAGCCCGCCGACGTCGCCGCCCTTGCCCGGATCGATCACGCGGAGCCAGCCCTTCAGCGTGACCTCCTCGCCGGGCTTGTACATCTTGCGGTCGTCGATGACGTACCAGGCGAGGTGGCTCGGCCGGGCTTGCTTGAGCCACGTGCCCGACTCCGACCAGTAGCCCTGATCGTCGCCGACGAATGCGACGTCGTCGCCGCGACGGGCGATCAGGTAGTGCGAGCCCTTGGCCGTCGCCGTGGCGCGCAGCGGCAGCGTCGCGAGCCCCTGCCCGTCGGTCCGGGCCTGGATCCCGAACGGCGCGATCTCGAGGCTGACGCCGCTCGCGGGCTTGCCGGTCGCGAGCTCGCTCGCGTACGCGACGAGCTGATCCGCATCGACGTACGCGTCGACCGCGAGCTTCGTCGACTGCACCCAGCTGATCAGCCGCGGCGGATCGTGGCGCTCCTTCCACGGATACGGCTCGACGACCGCGATCGCGTGCCCGAGCCCGCCCTTCATCGCCGAGCTCAGATCCACCGACGTCTCGACCAGCGCGTTCGCGCCGGCCGGGACCTTGACGAGCCCGTCGAACACCTTCGTGCCCGGGATCGCGGGCCGCTGCGTGCGGTTCCACTGGTTGCGCTGGAAGTTGCCGTAGGCGTCGTAGTCCTTCGGCGTCACCTGGAAGAGCTGCACCTTGAGCTGCTCGTAGTTGGTGCTGAAGAAGTCGAGCGTCGGGCGCTTGCCGCCGGGATCGACGACGACCATCCCCGAGGGCCCGAAGAACGTGGGCCGCGCATCCGTCACGCGGAACGTCAGGGTCGTGTCCCTGCCGAGCGCCTGGCCGAACTGATCGAGCAGGCCACCCGAGACCACGACCTTGTACGTGGTGCGGGCGGTGGTGAGCCCGGCGATGGAGAGGTAGCCGCCGCTCTGCACGATCTTGACGCCGGGGATCGGCGGCGAGATCGCGAGCTGGCTCTCGTCGAAGCGATCCTCATCGAGCGGGTTGTTGAACTCGATCGAGAACGGCGTGCCCGGCGGGCACTGCTGCTCGTAGCCGCAGCCCGAGCGCTCGAGCCGGAGCGGCGCGTAGGTGCGGAAGGCGAAGCGCTGGACGTCCTTCGTCCGGTTCGGGCCCTCCGCCGACGGCGCGCCGGCGTTGATCAGCACCTCGACGCTGGCATCCGCCGGCAGCGGCGCCGTGGCACGGAAGGCGAGCCAGCGACCGTCGAGCTCGGCCTTGATCGTCGACTGCACGAGCGCGTCGAGCTGCCTGTCCTTCGCGAGCTCCGCGGGCGCGAGCAGGCGGACGTCCTGCCGCTTGCCGTTGGCCTGCACCGTGATCGACTTCAGCACCGCGGCCGGATCGATCCGCTGGTCGAACACGACGAACATCGGGACGTCGCGCCGCTGCGGCTGATGCGCGCTCGGGTAGCTGCCGCGCAGCGTCGGCGCAGGCGTCTCGAACGAGAATCGCGTCGCCTCCTTGAGCGCACCACCGGTCGCCGACGTCGTCCCCGCCGGGATCTCGACCTGGTACGTCGTTGCCTGCGGGAACCGGATCTCGGGGTCGAACAGGATCGTCCGCGTGCCGATCCACCGCCACTGCCCCTTGGGCTGCGGGGTCAGCCGCACCGGCGTGATCCCCGCGGCGTCGGGCTGCGAGGTCACGGCCACCATCGGCTGGCTGAACGTGACGGACAGCTCGGGCGCGAGCGGGACCGCGCCCTCGGGCATCCAGCGCAGCACCCGCAGCGGCTGCCCGGCGTCGTTCGTGACGGGCGGCAGCAGCGACGACGGCGGCGGCGGGAACGTGCCCTTGATGATCTGGCCGGTGCGCGGCGCGGGCTGCGAGCGTGGGCGGATCGCGAACGCCTGCTGGTCTCCGGCATCCCGTGGCAGCGGCTTCGTCCGCGCGAGCAACGCCTGGGCGTCGGCATCCGAGAGCGGCTTGGCCGGGGCCAGCTTCGAGCGGTCGTACCCCGGCGGGCCCTGCCGACCTTCCGAGACCCGGAGGTCGAGCCCGTCGGGCAGGTCCTTCGACTGCACCAGCACCAGGTCGCCGAGCGGCGACGCGGGGCCGGTGCCGGGCGCACTCGACCGCGTCGCCTTCCCGCCACACGACAGGGTGAAGAACGGCAGCAAGGTCGCGACGGCGACCACGCGAGCGAACAGCGAGTGAGCTTTCACAGGACCTCCGGAACGGGCGTGGGTATCAACGCACCGTCCCGGCTTTCGGCCTGGTTCGCGCTGATGTCGCACGGTCTCGCGGTCCTCCCTACCGGCGCAAGCTAACGCGTGGTGATCACGAGCCTGGCTGCAGCCAAGCCGGCGACCGGCGGCGGTGTCACCGGCGGCATGTCTCCGCGGGGCCGGCCTTGACCCGCGGCCGGCCGGCGGGGACAGTCCGCGCATGTCCGAGGTCGTCCCGAGCGCGCCGCCCCCGCCGTCCTCGAAGGTCCAGCCCTACATCCCCGCGAGCACGTCGCTGCCCGAGCTCACGGTGGGCGTGATCATCCTCGGGTCGCTGCTGTCGATCATCCTCGCCGGTGCGAACGCCTACCTCGGGATGTTCGCCGGCATGACGGTGTCGGCCTCGGTGCCCGCCGCCGTCATCTCGATGGCGATCTTCAAGCTGCTGCGGACCGGCAACATCCTGCAGAACAACGGCGTGCAGACCGCGGCGGCCTCCGGCGAGGGCCTCGCGGCCGGCGTCATCTTCACGCTGCCAGCGCTGATCATCCTCGGCGTGTGGTCCGAGTTCAGCTACCTCGAGACCACGCTGATCGCGGGCTTCGGCGGCATCCTCGGCGTGCTCTTCACGATCCCGCTGCGGCGCTCGCTGATCATCGATCAACCGCTGCAGTTTCCCGAGGGCGTCGCGACCGCGGAGGTCCTCAAGGCCGGCGCGCAGGGCGGCGGCGGCGTGGTGCTGCTCGTGATCGGCGCCACGGTCGGCGCGGTCGTCAAGCTGGGCGGCACCGGCCTCAAGCTGTGGACCGAGATCGTCGAGTACGCGACGTGGCTCGGCGGCGGCGGCACCGCGGCGCAGGTGACCGGCACCGCGGGCGCGACGCTCGCGGCGACCAAGGGCACGCCGTTCTACTTCGGGCTCAACGCGTCGCCGGCGCTGCTCGCGGTCGGCTACATCGTCGGCTTCAACGTCGCGACCGTGATCTTCGCGGGCGCGGTGCTGAACCGCTGGGTCGCGATGCCGCTGTTCGCGGTGTTCGGCGATCCCTCGGCGATCATCATCGATCCCGACACCGGTGCGACGCTCGCGGCCGCGCTCGATGGCGCGAGCGCCGCCGATGCCGTCGGCCTGCTCCACGGCCGGGTCACCCGCTACCTCGGCGTCGGCGGCATGCTCGTGGGCGGCCTGTGGTCGCTGTTCAAGCTCCGCAAGTCGCTGCTCGGCGGCATCACGGCCGGGCTCTCGGCCTACAAGCTCGCGCGCGCGGGCGGCGGCTCCGAAGCGGTCCCGCGCACCGAGCGCGACATGCCGATGAACATCATCCTGATCGCGATCGTCGCGTGCGTGATCCCGCTGTTCTTCACCTTCTATCACTTCACGGGCTCGATGCCGATCAGCGCGGTGATGGCCGTGTTGATGATCGTCGCCGGCTTCCTGTTCTCGGCGGTCGCGTCGTACATGGCCGGCCTCGTCGGCTCGTCCAACAACCCGGTCTCCGGCATCACGATCTCGACGATCCTCGTCGCCGCCCTGCTGCTGCTCGCGATGGGCGTCGACAGCAAGGCCGGCCCGGTCGCCGCGATCCTGATCGGCGGCGTCGTGTGCTGCGCGGCCGCGATCGGCGGCGATAACCTGCAGGACCTCAAGTGCGGCCAGCTCGTCGGCTCGACGCCCTGGAAGCAGCAGGTGATGCAGATCCTCGGCGTCGTGGTCGCCGCGTTCATGATGGCGCCGCTGCTCAACCTCCTCCACCGCGCGTACACGATCGGCAGCGCGGGCCTGCCGGCGCCGCAGGCCAACCTCATGGGCACCGTCGCCAAGGGCGTGTTCGCCGGCGGCCTGCCGTGGTCGATCATCGCCATCGGCGCCGGGATCGCGGTCGCCGTGATCATCCTCGACTCGTTCCTCGCCGCGAAGGGCGCGAAGTTCCGCGTCCCGGTGATGGCGTTCGCGGTCGGCGTCTACCTGCCGTTCGATCTCAACGTCCCCATCTTCATGGGCGGCTGCATCGCGTGGATGGTGTCGCGGGCGATGGGCGGGATGGACCCGTCCGAGGGTCGCCGCGGCGAGGTCGAGCGCAACGGCCTGCTGATCTCCGCCGGCTTCATCACCGGTGAGGCGCTGATGGGCATCGTGCTCGCGGTGCCGGTGGCCGCTGCCCATGATGCGAACGTGCTGGCGCTCTTCGACGGCAAGTATCACGACCTCGCGTGGCCGGCGCTGATCTTCGTCGGGCTCGTGCTCGTGCTCCTCTACAAGCTGTCGTTCCGCCACGAGATCCCGAAGGCGACCGCGCGCATGAAGCCGTGAGCGTCGGCGGGTCGTTGGCTCGGGTCAGGTGACCCGTGGGAAGCGACCCCCCAGGGCTCGCTGTCCCCACATGTAAGGACGCAGAACCGCTGATCGCGATCGTCGTGAGGCGCGGCGCGGTGCTTGCTGTGGAGGTGCTCGACCTCGCCAGGAGCACCGCCATGAAGACCCTCGTCGTAGCTTTCGTGTCCATCCTCGCCGCTGCCTCCGGCTGCGGTGGTCCCAAGGTGTTCGGCAGCCTGTGTGATGATCCCGGTGCGCCCGAGGCGTGCGACCAGGTCTGTGACCCCACGCCAGGCGCCGCCGCGAGCTGCCCCGCGGGGTTCTACTGCTCCGAGGACGGCGAGTGCGACGCGCAGTGCACGCCGGCGGGTGGCCAGTGCGAGACCGGCTACACCTGCAGCGCGGATGGCCGCTGCCTCGACGACGGCACCGACCCCGGCCCGACGGGTCCGGACGCGAGCTGCCCGGCGGTCAGCTTCACCGCCAAGGCCGTGACGCCGTCGATCAACCTGTTGATCGACCGCTCGGGCTCGATGAACGAGCAGATCGGCAACGTCAGCCGCTACAGCGCCGTCCGCACCGCGCTGATCGATCCGACCGCCGGCGTCGTCACCAAGCTCCAGAGCAAGGCGTACTTCGGGGCCTCGCTGTACTCGACCGATGCGCCGTGTCCGAAGCTCTACTCGGTGCCTCGCGCGCTCGATAACCGCAACGCGATCGCCACGTTGATCGCGAACCAGAGCCCGGGCGGCAACACGCCCACCGGCGGCTCGATCGACCAGGTCGTCGCGGACTTCGCGGCGAACCCGCCGCCCGCGGGCGCCCCACCGATCATCGTGCTCGCCACCGATGGCCTGCCCAACAACTGTGATGGCAACGCGGCCGCGGGCCAGACCAAGGCCATCCAGGCCGCGACCGCGTCGTACGCCGCCGGCATCCGGCTGTTCATCCTCGCGGTCGGCAACGGCATCGCCGACAACCACCTGCAGCAGATGGCGAACGCCGGCGCCGGCGTCCAGGCCGGCCAGGCGAACGCGCCGTTCTACGTCGCGAACAGCCCGCAGGGCCTCACCAGCGCGTTCGACCAGATCATCGGCGGCGTGCTGTCCTGCGAGCTCATGATCAACGGCAACGTCGATCAATCGCAGGCCATGGGCGGCACCGTCGTGCTCAACGGCATGACGCTGACCTATGGCACCGACTGGACGCTCTCGAGCTCCAGCACCATCACCCTCCTCGGCGCTGCCTGCGACACCCTCAAGGGCTCGATGAACCCGACCGTGACCGCCAGCTTCCCGTGCGGCGCCGTCATCCTCTGAGGAGAGGAGAAGAACAGATTGGCCGCCAGGGCCGCCAAGGGACGCCAAGGGTTCATTGGACACGCCGCGGACCTCGCGCCGATCGCGTGGCATTGCCGGTTCCAACCACGAGCGGTCTCTTCTAGATGTTCCTTGGCGGCCCTTGGCGGCCATCTCCGGCGCCGCTCAGGGCGGGGGCTTCAGCGGGCGCGCCATGCGGAGCGCGCGCTGGCCGCGGTCGTAGGTGGCGGAGCCGTCGACGATGCGGAAGCCGTTGCGGGCGTAGAGGCGCTGCGCGCCGACGTTGCTGTCGGCGACCGTCAAGCGCAGCGCCGTGATGCGGCTCGAGGGCGCGACCCGCTCGGCCACGTCGATGACGTGGTGGAGGAGCTTGCTGCCGATGCCCTTCTTCCGGAACGCGGGCAGCACGGCCAGCGCGAGCAGGTCGGCGACCACCGGTGACGGCGTGTCGGGCTGACGCGGGGCCACCGACGGATCCTCGAGATAGAAGCCGAGCATCGCGAAGCCTCGACCACGCCCCTGGAGGTCCTGGTCGATCCACGCGAGCACGCCCGGCTGCTCGAGCCACGATGGCAGGATGCGGGTGTAGTCACCGAGGTCGGCGTACGCCTCGGCACCGGTCGCGATGATCCATGGATGATCCGCGACGTCGGCGCGGCGGATCATCGGGTGCTCCGGAACGATGGTACGGAGACTCGCCGGGCCTAGCCCGCGAAGCCGCCGCCCTGAACGTCGCTATCGGTCCGCGCGCGCGCCGTGGTCGGCGCCGCCGCAGCCGGCTTGCGAACCGGAATCGCGCCCATCGTGCCAGCGGCGCGCATCGGCGTGACCTCGTTGTTACTGGCGTCGATCGTGGCGGTCGCCATCGAGCGGAGCGTGTAGCGGCCCGGCGACGTGCGCGCGAAGAGAGAGCTCTCGCCCTTCCTCTTGATGTCCATCGACAGATCGCGGGCGACCACGGTGTCTGGAGTCTTGGACTTGCTAGGTAGCCGCACACCCGCACGCTCCACGATCTCGCGAACCGACATCGGAACGGCGGTCTCTCGCAGGATCTCTTCCACCACAGCAAGCGTACTCATGACCGTCGTGCCTCCCTCAAGGATTCTGAAGCTCGCGCGCGAGGAGCGAGTCTTTCCGTTTCAACCGTCGAGACCGAAGTCATCCTAGCGCCGGAGCCTTCCGGAACCAGTCTTGACATCAGTTTTTTTTGGGAGAGATGCGAGTGACGTGATGCCGTCGTGATCATGGTTGAAAATTTATTCGGCCATGATGATTCGGGCATTGCGTAGTCCCGGGACATGGGCGAATGCTCGGCCGGGACATCCGCGTCCCAGGAGGGTGCCATGTCGTTCGGGCTCGTCGAAGTCATCACGTTGTTACTCGGGTTGTCGGGCTTCGGGCTCCAGCCGAACCCCAAGGCACCGACCGCCGATCAGGCGCTGCAGTTCGCGATGCCCGACGCGGACCTCGTCGTCCACGTCGACGTCGCCAGCATGGTCGGCAACAACTACAAGGTGCTGACCGGGCTCGCGAACCAGCCGCAGATCAAGGCCTCCCCCGAGCTCGCCAAGATGGTGCGGCAGGCGGTCGGCGAGATCGACGGCTTCAGGGGCATCGCGAAGGCGGCGACCGGGCTCGACGTCACGACCGACATCAGTGATGCCACGCTGTTCCTGAAGCTGCCCACCACGCCGAACACGAAGCCGCGGATGCTGATCGCCGCGCGTGGCAAGTTCACCACGCAGACGATCGACAAGATCGGCAAGATGGCGGGCGCGGTCGTGCGGGTCGGTGCCGGCGCGATGATCGACCTCGGCAAGGGCCCCGACGAGGAGATCGGCGCGATCGCGGTCACCCGCGACGGCACCTTCCTCGCGGGCCGCACCGAGCTCGTGCGCGAACGCCTCGCTGACGCCTGGCGGGCTCCCGTCCGCGCGCCGAGCTCGGGCCTCGCCCATGCCGCCGACGTGATCACCGCCAGGCCGGTGTTCGCCATCTCGCTCGCGATGTCGCCCGCGGCGCGCAAGGCCGCGCTCGCCGACATCGGCCCGAAGCAGGCCCTCCACACCGACATCATCCAGCGCCACAAGCTCGCCACCTTCTCGGTGTTCCGCGATGGCATCGGCTGGACCTGGATCGACAGCTCGCGCACTGGCCTCGACGCGATGCACCAGATGTCGGAGGGCATGATGGAGCTGCTGCGCGCCGCGCAGATCGCGCCCCGCGGCTTCGCCAAGATCATGATGGGCGCGCTCGAGTCGTACCGCGGCACCAGCAAGCCGATCGACGAGCTGATCCGGCGCAAGGCCGACCTCAGCAAGATCATCGAGAGCTACACCGGTGACGGCAACTTCAAGGTCCAGATCGACAAGAACCCGGCGGCGCTCCGGCTCACGGCGCGCGCCACCGGCAGGTACCTCAGCGAGGTCGTGCCGGCGGGCTTCTTCATCCCGGTCGGCGCGTTCGGGTGGTTGATGGTGCGGAAGGACCCGATGCCGCCGCCGTCCTCGATCGCCACGCCGCCCGCCCCGGTGCGGCCGACGCCGGGCCTGCGCGCACCGAAGCCGGCACCGCGGCCGGCCCAGCCCACACAGCGCCTGTAAGCGCGAACACCGCGCGCCGCGGGGACGCGCGGGCGCTCAGAGAGCGGGAGAGATTGGCCGCCAAGCGCGCCAAGAGCGCCAAGGAAGGAGGACCAGGGGCGCACCCACCGACTTTTCTTCTCTTCAAATCCTTGGCGTCCCTTGGCGGCCCTGGCGGCCAATCTCCCCGGCTCAGCCGACGAGGCCGAGCGGACGGACCTCGTGGATCAACTCGTGGATCCGCGTGATGTCCTCGAAGTCGCCGCCGCTCGCGTCCCCACCCGGCGCGACGATGACCTCGATGATCATCTCGTCGTCGACGATCGGGTACTCGTCGCGGGCGCTCCGCCGCTCGCCGACGCGGCGCTCGTACTGGAAGACCCGGCTGTCGGGCTTGCCGAACCGACGGTCGGTCGCGCGGCGCTCGCGCGACACGACGAGCCGGAGCTCGGCGAGCGTGGTCGGCAGCGGATCGAGGTGGAGCAGCTGGCCGGCGCAGTTGAAGCACATCGGCAGCCACGAGCCGTGGAGCTCGACGCTCTTCAGGACGCGGCGGCGCTTCTCCGGGCAGGTCGTGCAGCGCGCGCCGACGCCGACCGGCCGCTCGTCGACCCACCGGCTGTAGCAACCCCAGCACCGGCCGCGCCGGAGCTCGTGGACCTTGGCGCAACAGACCTCACAGCTTTGCACCCATTGGTGGTACGGCCGATGGGAAGCCGGCCGCAAGTTTTCAGCCGAGGCCGCGTCACACCACGGGCAGCGCGACGACCAGCTCCTCGCCCCCGCCCCGCCGGTCCGACGTCGCGAGCTCGCCACCCGCGCGCGCGGCGATCGCCTCGATCGCGCGCAGCTCGAAGCGGTCGCCTTCCGGCACGTGCGCGCTCGACCGCACGATCTCGATCCAGGGCACCCCGCCGATGACGCGCTCGCGCACGAACAGCTCGACCGTCCCGTCCTGACCGGCGACGTCGAGCGCGAGCCCGATCAGCAGGTGCTCGAGCTCCTCGGCCGTGCACCGCGTCGCGGTGTCGGCCGGCGGCGCGAGGTGGATGTCGACGGCGATCGCGGAGCGCAGCGCGCCCATCGCCCGGTCGACCGCGGCCCCGACCGGCGCGCCGCGCACGACGACGTCGTCGGGCCGCGCGACCGCCATCATGCTCTCGAGCGAGCGCTGCGCGTCGGCGGCGGACCGCGTCAGATCGTCGAGGAACTCGCGGGCGGTCGCGTCGCAGCGCTGCTCGAGCTCGAGCGTCGCGAGCTGGACGATCTGCACGAGGTTCATCAGGTCGTGGGTCTTGCCCGACACCAACCGTCCCGCCGCGCGGGCCTGCTCGTCACGAGCGAGCTGCCACTCGAACCGCCGCTGGCGCTGCGCGAGGGCCAGCAGCGCCGGGGCACGATCATCAGTCTTCGTCATCTTCGTAGTACTCGACGGGCTCGTACCGTAGCTCGCGGCTGGCCGGGCAGCGGTCGCGAAAGGAACATCGATCGCAGTACGTGCCGGGGTTCGGGCGCGGGCCATCGGAGACCGCGAGCGCGGCCGCCTCGATGTTGTCGAGCAGATCGGGCACGAGCCGATCGATCACGGTCTCGGGCGGCACCGGGGCGCTCCACTCGACGGCGCGCTCGGCGACCCAGTGGATGCCGAACCAGAACCGCTTGACGTGGCGGAACGCCGCCGCCGCGAGCACGCCGTAGCCCTCGAGCTGGTCGACGACGGAGGTCCCGGGGATCCGCTGCCCGGTCTTGTGATCGACGAGCGCGATCGAGTCGTCCTGGAACAGGTACCCGAGGTCGAGCACGCCGCGGTAGTACGCGTCGCCCGAGTAGAACTGCGTGACCGACAGGTCCTCGCGGATCGCGAGCGAGTACTCCACGAGCTGGCGCGCGACGCGCCGGCGCTGCCGGAACTGCGCGATCCGGCTCGCGAACGCCGGGATCGCGGTGCTGATCGCGTCGTAGCGCAGCTGCTCGGTCTCGCTCGGCAGCTCGGCGCGCACCGTCGCCGTCGCCTCCGGGATCGGGGTGCCCTGCATCACGAGCTCGAGCGCCTTGTGCACGGCCTTGCCGATCCGGGCCTCCGGCATCACCTCGGGCTCCTTCAGCTTGTCGACGTACTTGAAGTGGAACAGCCGCGGGCAGCGCAGCGCCGTCGCGACCTTCGAGGCCGACCACGGTGCATGGATGAGCGCGCGCGTCGACGGCACAGGATCGAGAGGTTAGCGCACTCAGCCTCGACCGGGGCCGCGCCATCGCAGCAGGCGGGCGGGCCACGCCGGCAGCTCGTCGGTGCGGCGCTTGGCGGCGCCGCGTGCGGTCAGCCGGGCCAGCATGACGAGCATCTCGTCGAGCTCGGCGGGGGCGCCGGTCGGCGGGACCTCGACGGTGCCGTCCTCGGCGAGCGTCGCCGTCGTCGAGAACTCCGCCGCGGGAGTGAAGATCGCGGCGCGGTACGTCGCCTGGGCGCCGCGATCCTCGAGGCGCTCGAGCAGGAACCGCGCGCCCTCGACCGGGTGGAGGTCTCTACTCACCGAGATCGGCGGCGTAGCGCGACGACACGACCGCCGCGTTGCCCCATTGCGACTTCTTCCACTCGCTGTTCTGCACGCGCAGCTGCCACATCGGATCGAGGAGCAGGCGCGCCGCGATCGCGGAGCCCGCCGTGCCCCACAGATCCTTCTTCTCGGTGCCGTCCTTGGCGAGGTTATAGAGCTGCGGCGTGCCGGTGCCAGCGAGGCGGAGCTTCCAGTGGCCCATGCGGCCGCCGTGGAAGTTGTCGTACTGCGACGAGGTCGACATCAGCGGGTACCCGACCGTGCCGTTCGCGAGGCCGATCAGCGACATGCCCTGCCACTCCGGGTCGTGGGCGACGCCGAGGGCATCCGCCAGGGTCGGCGTGATGTCGACGCCCTCGGTGCCCGAGGCGATCTTGCCGGCGGGGAACATCGGCGGGTAGCGCACGAGGAGCGGGACGTGGATGAGCGTCTCCTTCTGCGAGCCCGCGTGACCGACGCGGCCGTCCTCCCACTGCTCGTCGCCGTGATCGGCGGTGATGATCAGCATCGTCTGATCCCAGATGCCCCACTCCTCGAGCGTGGCGATCAGCTTGCCGAGCAGGTCGTCCTGGTAGCTGACGTTCGAGTCGTAGAGCGCGCGGACGTGGTCCTTCTCGCGGTCGGTGAGATCCTTCGCGAAGCCGCCCGCGCCTTCATCGCCGAACGAGGTCTCGAACCGGCCCTTGTAGCCCGGATCGTACTTCTCCATCCACGGCTGCTTGGCGCGCCACGTCACGTGGGTATCGATCGTGCCGAGGTAGAGGAACCACGGCTGCTCCTTCTTCGGGGTGATGAACGACAGCCCCTTGGCGACGATGTCGGCGCCCTTGAGGCCCATGCTCGACTCGATGTGGTTGACGTACTTGTCCCACGCCGAGCCGAAGCCGCGCGCCGGCCGGATGTAGCCGTTGGCGGAGACGCCGGCGACGAACTTGCCGGCCTTCTTGGCGACCTCGTCGATCGTCACGTAGCGCTCGGGCAGCTTGTCGCCCATCTTCGACGCGCCGTGCTTCGACAGGTACATCGAGGTCCACATCGAGGAGTGCGACACCATCGACTCGTTGCCCTGCACGTAGTGCTGGGTGAACAGCGTCGACGACTCCGCGAGCTTCTCGAAGGTCGGCGCCTCGGCGCGCGCCTTGGGGTTGAACGGCCGCACGCGATCGGCGCGCAGCGAGTCCATGATGATGAACAGCACGTACTTCGGCGCCGCACCGCGCTTCACCTCGGGCGCCGCACCGGGCACCACGAGCGCCGCGTTCGCGAGCGCCGCCCGCGCGCAGCCCTGGGTCTCGAGATCGAGCCGCACGGCCTTGCCGGCGAGCGGCGCGAGGTCCACGGCCGAGCCGACGCCGACGAGCTTGCCCTCGACGGTGGCACCGTCCTCGGCGGTCGCCAGCACGGCGACCTGGCAGCTGCCATCGGCGATGTCCGCAGTGAGCCGGGCCTGCGCGGGCGGCATCACGAACCACGACATCTGGCCGTCCTGGGGGACGACGACCGCCTTCTGCGCGGAGTCGTAGAACCCGGTGGCGCCGTCGTCGCCGAGCGCGGCCTTGCCGCCGATCTGCAGCCACGCGATGGCGTTGCCACTCGACTTCATGAAGAACTGGAAGGAGTTCTCGCCTTCCTTGAGCTGCCCGTCGGGGATCGTGATCTCGAGCGTCGACCAGCCCGGCTCGACCTGCGTGTTGACGTCCTTGTTCTCGTTGACGCGCAGGCTCATCGTGCCCGCGTCCTTCGCGTGCAGCCGCATCCGCAGCACGCCGCGGCCGGCCTGCGCAGCCGTCAGCGGCGCGAACACGGTCGCACTCTTGCCGGCGAGCCGCGCGACCTTGACGTCACCCTCCTTCTGCCGGAGCTCCCATGCGGGCTTCGCGCCGCGCGACAGGTTACCGACGCGGATGTACTTCGCGAAGCCGGCCGAGCCCGCCGGCACGACGAGGCCCCCGGCGCGCGTCACGTGCGAGGCCAGCCGGTTATCGACGAGCGAGTAGACGGCGTGCTCGGGCCCGCGCGACGCCGCCTTGACCGGCGGCGTGCCGGGCTTCGCCGGCGTGCCCGGCTTCGCCGGCGTACCGGGCCCGGTGGTGTCCGCGACCTTGGGCTCGGCCGTGGTGGGCGCTTGATCCTTGGTGCCCTTGCCGCAGGCTGCGACGAGCAGCGTGGCGGTGATGATCGGCCAGGCCAGACGAGAGACTGGACGAGAGAGACGGTGGTTCATCGACGAGGACCCTACGTGGTTGAGTGGATCGGAAGCAAGAAAGCACGCCGCCCGCGCCCTGCCCGTCGGTACCAAAATCCGGCGCTGACGCCAAGCAGGCGATCCCCCCGTTGCCCCGATCCGGTGTCGAGAATCTCGTAGCGCGCCCGCTCGATCAGCCGATGCGCCAGCCGTGGGCGTAGACGTTCGCGCGCGCCTCGCGGACGAACCCGACGAGCGCGACGTTGAAGCGCTCGGCGAGCTCGATCGCGAGCGAGCTCGGCGCCGATACCGCCGCCACGATGGGGACCCCGAACATCACCGCCTTCTGCACGAGCTCGTAGCCGATGCGGCCCGACAGGAACAGCACGTGGGCGGCCGGGGCGATGCCGGTCGCGAGCGCGTGGCCGACGAGCTTGTCGACCGCGTTGTGCCGGCCGACGTCCTCGCGTGCGGCGACCAGCGCCCCCGCCGTCGTGAACAGCCCCGCGCCGTGGAGCCCGCCGGTCGCGGCGAACACCGACTGCGCCGCTCGCAGCGCCGCGGGGAGG
>JALZOI010000950.1 GCA_030857245.1 Myxococcota bacterium | reverse complement strand
CGCTGGCGTCGGCGTCGGCCCGGCCGGCGCGGGTGCCGGCTCCGCGGCGAGCGGCGCGACCGCGGCCCCGAGGAGGACGACGGCGACGAGTGGAACGACGCGAGCGGCGATCATCGCGAGGCGGCAGGACGCGGCGCGTTGGGCTCGATGACCGACTGATCGAAGACCTCGCCGCGCAGGTTGATCGCGCGCGTCGTGAGGCGGTCCCCGTCGACGTCGACCAGCACGTAGTGCGGCTCGGTGCGCGCGCTCGCGGTGAAGTCGCGCGGCTCGACCGGCCGGATCGGTGCGCCCGCGGAGCCGCTGACGATGTATGTCGTGCCGCTGATCGGCTTCGTGCGCTCGTAGTGGTGATCGTGCCCGGCGATCACGAGCTCGACGCCGTACGTCGACGCGAGCTCGGTGATCGCGCGCGCGACGCCGTAGTTGCTGCCGTGCTGCCCCGACGAGAACGGCGCGTGATGGAGGAACATCACCATCAGCCGACCCTCGGCCGCACCCTCGGCGAGGGCCGCGCGGACGTACTCGAACTGCGCGCACGAGCGATTGCACTCGATGCCATTGTCGAGCGCGATCAGCCGCACGTTGCCCCAGTCGGTCGCGAAGTAGCGGCGACCTCCCGACCACTGCTCGAGGAAGAAGTACCGCTCGTAGTACTCGCGCCCGCTGAGGTCATGGTTGCCGGTCGTGGGGATCACCGGCACGCGTGCGAGCAGCGGCCGCTCGATCTGGAAGAACGTCGTCCACTCGTCGATGCGCCCGCCGTTGTGCACCATGTCGCCGGTGTTGAGGACGAAGTCGATCTTCTCGCGCGCGACGGCCTCGACGATCTCGCGGTGGACCGTGTGCCCGTTGCGGGTGTCGCCGAACGCCGCGAACCGCAGCGTGCGCTCGCCGGGCGCGGTGCCAACGCGCAGCGTCCCGTTCGCCACGGTGCGTCCATCGGTGAGCACCTCGTACGCGATCACCGGGCCGCGCGGCAGGCTCGCGAGCTTGGCCGAGAACAGGTCGCGGTGCTCGCGACTCGCGCGGACCTTGCCGCGCGCACCCTCCGCGGTCGACCAGCTCACCTCGGCGTGCTCGACGTGCGGTGCGCGGAAGCCGACGAGCGCGCTGTTGTCACCGGTCAGCAGGACGTACGGCCCGGTGAGCAGCGGGCTCGCCTCGGGCTCCTGCCACTCGAGGTAGTTCTGCGCGCAGCCCACCAAGGCGCAGGCCACCCAGGCGCCGGCCATCACCACGAGCCGCGAGTACATCGCGTCGAATATAAACGAGTCGCGCCCCCGGCCGGCAGGTCAGTTTCGGCCTCACGCCCCCCTCGCCCATCAGAGAATCGCGCGGAGGATGACGATCAGGGCGATCAGCGCGACGAAGGCGCCGCCGATCGCCGAGATGCCACGGACCAGCGTGCCGCGGTCGTAGGCCTCGCGCTCGGCCGTCAGCTTCTCGATCTCGGTGGTGCGGGCCGTGATCGCGGTGCGCAGCCGGTCGATCCGACCGTAGAGCTCCGCGAACTGGACGTCCTCGATCCGATTGAGGTTGACGAGCGTGCCGAGCGTGACGAGCCGCCGCGCGATCTCGCCCTCGGCGAGCGAGATCTCGCGGCTCTTGCGCTTCTGCTCGGCGTCGAGCTCGGCGAGCCGATGGTTGTGACCCTCGCGCGCGTCGGCGAGGCTGCGCTTCGCGGCGTCGAGCTCGGCCTTGGACGCGTCGAGCCGCGCGGTTGCCTCGCCGAACGGGCGCTCGAGCGAGCCGAGCCGGCGGTCGATGTCCTGGCGCTCGGGCTCGAGCGCGGCGGCCTCCTTGCGATGCTGCTCGGCGCTGCGCCGCAGGTCCTGCCGCGTCTCGCCCATCTGCGAGCTGGTGGACTGTCGCTCGGCATCCTCGGCGGCCTTGAGGTACGCCTTCTGCCGGCGCTCGAGCTCCTTGCGCTTGTCCCGCAGACCGCGCCGCTGGGCCTCGAGCTGCGCGAGCTCCTTCTGCGTCTCCTCGACGGCGCGGTCGGCCTCGCTGAGCTTCGTGTTGCGCTCGGTCTCGACGTCGTGGAACTTCGAGTTCTCCTCGGCCTTGCGAGCGTCGACGTCGGCGTGCTCCTGGCCGAGCATGAACGCGCGCTCCTCCGCGGCGGTGATCGCCCCGTTCTCCGCGGAGAACACCCGCCCGTCGACGCGCGCCCCGCGGGCGGCGCGGCCGAGTGCGCCGAGCACCTGATCGAGCGCCTCGGTGTCGTGCTTGATGTCGGAGCCGAGCGAGCGGATCGCGCCGCGCCGCTGGAACCGTGCGCGCCCGAACCGCACGGCGTAGCGCGCCGCGTGGACGAGCCCGGGCTCGGGGATCTCGGGCACCGGATCGACCTGTGGCGGCGTGAACGGCCGGTCCGCCAGCGCCTCGGGACGGTGGATCCGCGTCGGCGGCGGCTCGATGCCGGTCGGCGAGTGCATGCGCCGCGGCGGTGCGTCGGCGGGCGTCGCCGGGGGC
>JALZOI010000949.1 GCA_030857245.1 Myxococcota bacterium | reverse complement strand
GCGATCAGCAGCGCGTGCGGGCGCCGCCGGCGGGACGGCGGGTCGGTGCTGGCGCGCCGCGCCCGGCTCAACCGCCGCTGATCTTCGAGCACGCCTTCTCGAACGCGTCGACCGCGCCCTTCAGCGGGACGCCGACATCGACGGAGCACGTGAAGTAGCGCACGCCGCCGTCGGCCCACCACGCCGTCACGATGTTGATGGCGACGTCCTTCTCGGGGAAGTGCTCGGACACCTTGCGCTCGAACACCAGCGTGCGCGTGCGCGTGCCCTTGACGTCCTTGAGCACCTTGCCCTCGACCTGGCCCGACGTGAACTGCGCGAAGTTCACCTTGTCGGAGATCGCCGCCCAGTCCTTCTCCTCGCAGCGGCCGTCGCAGTTGGAGCCGACGTCCATCTCGGTCTTGCCGACCGTCGGCGAGCTGCCCATGTGGTCGGCGTCGACGGGCGCGAGCGAGCCGGGCATGAAGCCGGCCTTCCAGCCCTTCGGTCGCGCGAGCTTGTAGGTCTCGGTGGAGCCCTTGCCCTCGACGATCGTCCCGAGCTCGAACTCGAGCGTGCCCTTGAGGTCCGCGGGGATCGCCGCGTTCACCGCGGCGACGTGGTCGGCGGTGACAGAGACCTTGGGCAGCGCCTGCTTGTCGCCACAGCCACCGAGCGCCAGGCCCGCGAGCAGGCACGTCGTCGGCATCGCCCTAGTCATGATCGCTCCCCTGGATGCCTTCGCCGCGATGGATGCCGAGCGCGCGCAGCTTCTTGTGCAGGTTCGTGCGCTCGATCCCGAGCGCCTGCGCCGTGCGCGAGATGTTCCACTCGAACTCCGCGAGCCGGATCCGGATGAACTCCGACTCGACCTCCTCGCGGAACTCGCGCAGGCTCTTGCCCGCGTAGCGCCCGAGATCGATCGAGGTCTGCGGCCCGGTCTGCCCCGACGACGCGCGCCCGGGCGGCCGCGGCCCGCCGAGGTACGGCGGCAGGTCCTTCTCGCGGATCACCTCGTCGCTCATGATGACGAGCCGCTCGACGACGTTGCGCAGCTCGCGCACGTTGCCCGGCCACTCGTACTGCTTGAGCCGCTCGAGCACCGCCTCGTCGACGGGCTTGTAGCCGAGCCCGTTCTCGTCGCAGCACTCGCGCACGAACGACTCGACGAGCAGCGGCACGTCGTCCGGACGATCCTTGAGATCGGGCGAGCGGATCGGCACGACGTTGAGCCGGAAGTAGAGGTCCTCGCGGAACGAGCCGTCCTTCACCATCTGCTCGAGGTCACGGTTGGTCGCCGCGACGACCCGACAGTCCGTGCGCAGGCTCTTCTCGCCGCCGACCCGCGTGAACTCGCCGGTCTGCAGCACGCGCAGCACCTTGGCCTGCGCCGACAGCGCCATGTCCCCGATCTCGTCGAGGAAGATCGTGCCGCCGTCGGCGACCTCGAACAACCCGCGCTTCTTGGCGATCGCGCCGGTGAACGCGCCGCGCTCGTGGCCGAACAGCTCGCTCTCGATCAGCTCGGGCGGGATCGCCGCGCAGTTGACCTTGACGAACGCGCCCGCCGACACCGAGCTGTTGCGGTGGATCGCGCGCGCGATCAGCTCCTTGCCGGTGCCGCTCTCGCCGGTGATCAGCACGCGGCTGCGGGTCGGCGCGACCTTCGCGATCTGGCGCCGCAGGTCGTGCATGACGCTCGTGCCCCCGAGCAGCTCCCAGCGCGCATCGACGGCGCGGCGCAGATCGTGGACCTCGCGCCACATCCGCCGGCGCTCGAGCGCGTTGCGCGCCGTGACCACCACGCGGTGGCGGTCGAGCGGCTTCTCCATGAAGTCGAAGGCGCCGAGCCGGGTCGCGGCGACCGCATCCTCGATCGTCGCGTGGCCGGAGATCATCACGACCGGGATGTCACTCGTGCGCGACGACATGCCGTCCTCGCCGCGCGCCTTGATCGTGCGCAGCAGCTCGAGGCCGTTGTCCTCGCCGAGCTTGACGTCGAGCAGGATGAGGTCGACCACCTCGCGCGCGAGCACCGCGTCAGCCTCGGCGATCGACGCCGCCTCGTGGACCAGGTGACCCTCGCTCTCGAGGACCATGCGCAGCGTGCGGCGGATGTTCTTCTCGTCGTCGACGATCAGGATCGGCTCGCCCGAACCCGGGACTTCATCGCTCATGGGGGTCTCCATCCTCGCTCGCTTCGGCGGCGGCGTGCAGATCGTCGTCGTCGGCTCCGCGCGCGGCGCGGCGGCGGCGCGGCCGGGGCTCGCCACCGGACTCCGCGCCGAACCGATCGCGCTTGCGACGGTTCCAGTAGAACAGCGCGGCGAGCGCGAGCACCCCCGCGCCGACATAGACCGGGCGACGATCGGCCTCGGGCGAGGCGGGGGCGATCGCCATCGGCGGCAGCGTCACCTTGCTGCCATCGTCGAGCCGGGCCGGCTCCATGCGCGGTCGATCGCTCGTGCTCGGGACGCCCGCGGGCTCGGCGGCCGGCGC
>JALZOI010000948.1 GCA_030857245.1 Myxococcota bacterium | reverse complement strand
CGTGGCCTTCGGCCTGGCCGCGGGCTTGGTCGTGGCCTTCGGCCTGGCAGCGGGCTTGGTCGTGGCCCTGGCCTTCGCAGCGGGCTTGGCCTTGGCCTTCGCAGCGGGCTTGGCCTTCGCGGTGGGCCTGGCCTGGGCTCGCGCCTTCGCGGCTGGCGTGCGCTGCTTCGGCTTGGCCATGCCCTGCGACGCTACAACGTTCACTTCGCGGGCGCGAACATCCCGTCTCGATACTCGACGATCTCGCCGGTCACCGCGGAGGCCGCGACGGTGAGCGGCGACGCGAGGTAGAGCCGGCCGGGGCCCGAGCGCCCCTTGTAGTTGCGGTTGATCGCCGAGACCGTGACCTGATCGCCGCGCTCGGAGACGCCGGGCCCGCAGCCGATGCACGCCCCGCAGCCCGGCTTGATCACCTCGACGCCGGTCCGCTGGAACAGCTCGAGGTAGCCCTGCGCCTTCGCGTAGGCCTCGACCTCCTGCGATCCGAACTGGATGTAGAACTTCACGCCCTCGGGCACGCGCTTGCCGGCGCGCTCGGCATCGGCCATCACGCGCGCGTACATGTCGATGTCGTCGCGCTTGCCCGCGGTGCACGAGCCGCCGTAGGCGATATCGATCTTGACCTGGCCGATCTCCGGGATCAGCGCGCCGTTCTTCGGATCGCTGGCGACGCCGCGATCCGGATCGCCCGGGGTCGCGACCATCGGGTGAATCAGCGAGAGATCGATGCGGTGCACGCCGCCGTCGTGGTGCGCGCCGGCGTCGGGCGTCACGGCCTTCGCGCGGAGCTCGTCGAGCGACACGCCGGGGCGGCGCTCCGCGATCCACGCGAGCATCGTGTCGTCGACCTCCATCACGGAGCCGCGCGCCGAGCACTCGGTCGCCATGTTGGCGAGCGTGGCGCGCTCGTCGGGCGACAGCGCGAACAGGCCTTCGCCGCCGAACTCCATCACGCGGTTCAGCGTGTCCTCGCGCTTGGCATAGGTCGCGAGGATGTGGAGCATGACGTCCTTCGCTGTCACGCCCGGGCGGAGCCGCCCCGCGAGCTCGAACCGGATCGACTCGGGCACGGCGAGCGGCGTGAAGCCCCAGAACAGCAGCGCCGCGTACTCCGTCGAGCCGACGCCCCACGCCAGCGCGCCCGACGCCCCACCCATGCAGGTGTGGCTGTCAGTCGCCTGCACGAAGTCACCGGGATCGATGAACTGCTCGCGCGCCACCTGATGGCAGATGCCGGGCGACACGCCGTCGATCGCGCTGTAGTTGCGGACGCCGGTGCGCGCCGCGAAGGCGCGCTGGAGCTCGCGCAGTCGCTGGATCTTGTCGGCGAACTTCGCCATCGACGCGACGCCGGTCGCGTAGATCAGGTGGTCCTCGAACACCGCGAACTTGGTCGGGTTCTGGAGCTGATAGTCGGCGCCGTATTCGTTCGCGAGGAAGAAGTCGACCTGCGCGGTCGTGAACTCGTGCGAGTAGCCGGCGTCGACCTTGACGAGCACCGCGTCGCCGGGCTTGACGTACGCGCCGTGCTCGGACGGCACGAGCAGCTTCGCGGCGAGGATCTTCTCGGTCAGGTTCATCGGCCGCGGGCCGGTGCCGGTGGCGGGTACGCTGAGCTCGCCCTTCGCGAGCCGCGCACAGAACGGCAGCAGCCCGCCGTGCTCGATGATCAGCGAGGTGATCGCATCGTGGCCCGCGGTGAACTCGGAGAGCGCGATTGCCTCGCCGGCCTCGAGGCGCGCGAGCATCGCGTGATCGCCCATGAGCTGGCCGATGTTGATGTTGTTGCGCGCGTGGATCGGCGCGAACGACGAGGCGATCGCGAGCCGGCTGCCCGAGAACACCTCGCACTGGGCGGCGGTCTCGCGGCTCGAGCCGACGCCCTTCTGGGCCCCCGCGACGATGACCTCGAAGTTGCCGGCCCGCAGGGCGTTGGGCTCGATCAGCCGCGCCCCGTTGACGATCAAGCCGGCGTAGGCGTTGCGCGCGATGTCCGCGGGATCGTGGTCGAAGCAGACCCACGCCGGGGTCATGGCATCGGTGTTGATGTCGTCGAGCAGCTCGTCCGCCGCGAGGTCGCGCATGCGCAGGGTCAGCGAGCCGTCGAGCTGGCGCCGGATCCGCTCGGGATCCTTCGTCAGATAGAGGACGCGCTTGCCGGGGGTGAGCGCGAAACGTCGAGCCGCCATCGCCGGCACCGTACCACTTCAGCAACGATCGAGCGCCGCGCCGCCGACCCGGCTATCATGACGCGGTGCGTGCGTGGGTGCTCCTGTCCGTGATCGCGTGCTCGTCGCCGGAATCGCGGACGCCGTCGCGGCTCGATCCGCTGCTCGCCACCCACGGGCTCGACCACCGGATGGGTGGGACGCCGGAGACCGCGCCGCGGGAGCCGCGCTCCGCACCACCCGCCGGGGCGCCGGCGGCCGCGACCCGCGACGGCAAGGATCGAGATCTCGAGCGCAAGCTGCGCGACGTCGCCACC
>JALZOI010000947.1 GCA_030857245.1 Myxococcota bacterium | reverse complement strand
GGGTGCGGCGGACCGGTGCACCTCGTGAGATGACACGGCCGTCGCGAGCCGCCGGCCGCGGGCCGCCGTCGGACGATCACCGCACGCGAACGACGCCGCTGAACAGCGAGCGCGACCAGGCAACCTTGACCCCGAGCTTCGCAGCCTCGGCCTCGTTGACCACGCGCGCCTCTGCGTAGACCACGTAGCGTTGCCCGTCGATGTCCCCCCCCAGCCAGCCGGCGAACGTCGTCGTCGGCGTGTTCGGCGCGGTGAGCTCGATGCGGTGCTGATAGATGGGCGCGCGGTCGCGGCGTTCCGTTGCGACATCTCCGATCGTCATCGTCCAGCCGTCGGGGAGCTCGTTCATGAACACGAGCGGGACGCCCCTGGCATCGGTGACGCGCGCGTGGAGCTTGCCGCGGTCGACCCACAGCTCGGCACGGATCCGGTCGCCGACCCGCAGCGGGAGCTTCACGTTCGGCGGCAGCCCGACCTCGAAGCGCTGGCGCCCGAGCGTGACGCGATGGATGCCGTCCTTGTCCCGCGTGAGCTTCGTGATCTTGCCGTCGAGCACGTGGCGCGCTTCGTCGGGCGCTCTCTCGAAGTCCATCGCGACGACGATCGCCTCGGGCGCCCGGACCGGGAACGGTTTCAGCGGCTGCGGTCCGGCCGCCGCGGTCGAAGTCGCGGCGAGCAGGGCCAGCACGAGGAGGGCGCGCACCACCCAGACTCTAGTACGGCGCGTCGTCGTGATCGACCTCGACGTTCAACGGTCGCGCGCTCGTCGACCGCGCCGCAGCTCGTCGACCGCGCCGCGGTGCGCCTCCAGGTGGCGAACCGACCGCGACGCGGCGACGGGTGGCCTACAGACTCTCGATCCGCTCCGCGACCGGCTGGTTGCGCTCGGTCCGATACGAGATCTGCACGCGCGTGCCCTTCGGCAGCTCGCTGAGCTTCACCGCCTGGCCGTCCTTGAGGACCTTGGTCTTCCAGGGATCGACCGTGACCCGCAGGCTCGCGCCCTGGTCCGGCTGGATCACGACCTCGTTGGTCGACGCCGTCTGCACGACGCCGATCGCCTGGGTCGCGCTCGCGCTGTCGGTGGCTGACGCGGTCGCGCTATCGGATGACGACGCGGTGCCGGACGCTGACGTGGTGTCCGTCGACGACGATGGCGTGCGCGGCGTCGCGGAGGTGTCACCGGACGGGGACGTCGTGCCGGTTGTGGTCGAGCTCGCCGCCCGCCCCGCACGCTGCTGCGCATCGATGTCCTGGTCGGCCTGCGTCTGCCGGGCGGCGGCCTCGCTGCGTGCCTGCTCCTGGGCCTGCATCGCGCGCTGCTGCGCACTCTGAACCTGCTGCTGCGCGGACGCGCCCTCCTGCTGCGCCTGCTGCTGCGCCTGCATGGCTTCGGTGCGCTCCTGCTGCGCCTCTTGCTGCGCCTCGGCGGCCTCGCGCTGCTTGGCGATGGCGTGCTCCTCTGCCTCCCGCGCCTCGTCTGCCTCATCACGGGCCTGCTGCTGTGCTTCCTTCGCCCGATCATAGGCCTGCTCGGTCTCGCGCTGCGCCTCCTCGACCTGCTTCGGTGCGGTCGCGGAGGATTCGGTGACCTCCTCCTTCTTGCACGCGGTGACGAACAGGGCCGCCGTGAGCGCGGTCGCGGACGCGGTCCGCACGATCGAGAGTCTCTTCATGACGTTTGCTCCTGGGCTAGGGAGTCGTCGGATTGGCCTGAACGACTCGATGGTGATGCAAGAGGCTCGATGCAGATCGCGTGCTGGCCCATCCCAGATGTTCCCCGAGTCGCTACCGCATGCATTGATCGTCGAGGCGGACCGCGAGCTGCGCGCACCGGCTTCGCACTCGCAACACGTCGCGGCCGCGCGTATCGGCGCCTGCGCGATGTGACGATGGCGCACGCGAACCGCTCGCGCCCGAGCCCCGATGACCTCGAGGTCGGATGTGGCGGGCTGCTCGCGCGCCGGGCCGCGAGTGGAGCGCACGTGACGATGGTCGTCGCGTCGATCCCGAACCACTTCGAGGCGCGGCTCGCCGAGGCGCGGGCCGGCGCGGCCGTGCTCGGCGCGCGACTGCACCTGCTGCAGGAGGCGCGCACGTCACGCATCGAGGACCTGCAGATGCACGAGCTGGTGGCGCGGTGTGATCGCCTGGTCGCGGAGCTCACGCCGAGCTCGTCATCACGCAGAGCGCGCGCGATCACCACTGGGATCGCGCGCTCGTCCAGCGCGCTACCATCGCCGCGGTCCGGCGCGCGCCCTGCGACGTCCTCGCGTACGCCGCGAGTCCCGCGCTCGACGCGATCGGCCAGCCAGTCGGCAGCTGCCACGTCGACATCACGACCACGATCGACGTCAAGCTCGCGGCGATCGCCGCCCACGCGACGCAGCTCACCGCCGCCGCGGTCGAGGGACGACGCGACATCGCGCGCGCGATCGGCCCGCTCCACGGGGTGCGATACGCCGAGGCCTTCGAGTCCTCCGGCT
>JALZOI010000946.1 GCA_030857245.1 Myxococcota bacterium | reverse complement strand
GTCCCGGATCGCGGGGCTCGTCCGCGAGCGCGTGATCGCGCACTACCTCGGGCTGTCGCCGGCGGCGGCGGCCTTCCGGGCCGCGATGCGGATCCCGAACCTGCTGCAGAACCTGTTCGGCGAGGGCGTGCTGTCGGCGTCGTTCATCCCGGTGTACGCGCGCCTGCGCGCGGCGGGCCGCGAGGAGGAGGCGCGGCGGGTCGCGCACGTGATCGGCACGCTGCTCGCGCTGGTCGCGACGACGATCGCGGCGCTCGGCATCCTCGCGGCCGGCCCGCTCGTCGACCTGCTCGCGCCCGGCTTCGCCGAGTCGACCCGCGCGCTGACCGTCCGCCTCGTCCAGATCATGTTCCCGGGCATGGCGCTGCTGGTGATGTCGGCGTGGTGTCTCGGCGTGCTCAACAGCCATCGCCGGTTCTTCCTGTCGTACGTCTCGCCGGTGCTGTGGAACGCCGCGATCATCGCGGCCGCGATCATCGCGGGCCGCCGGCTCGCCGGGTACGACGATGACCTCGCGACCTGGCTCGCGTGGGGCACGGTCGTGGGCTCGGCGGCGCAGTTCCTCATCCAGCTGCCGACCGTGATCCGCCTGCTCCGCGGGCTGTCGCCGTCGCTCGCCGTCGGCGACCCCGGCGTGCGATCGACGCTGCGCGCGTTCGTTCCGATCGTGTTCGGGCGCGGCTCGGTCCAGATCTCCGCGTACGTCGACCAGGTGCTCGCCAGCCTGCTCGGCGAGGCGATCGTCGCGGCGATGTTCAACGCGCAGACGCTCTATCTGCTGCCGGTCTCGCTGTTCGGGATGGCGATCTCCGCCGCCGAGCTCCCCGCGATGGCCGGCGCGACGGGCGACGCCGAGGCGCGCGCCGCCCACCTCCGGCAGCGGCTCGTGAGCTCGCTGCGGCGGGTCGTGTTCCTCGTCGTGCCCTCCGCGATCGCGTTCGTCGCGATCGGTGGCTCGATCGTCGCCCTGCTGTTCGAGACCGGCCGGTTCGGCGCGCGCGACACCGTGATCGTGTGGATCATCCTCGCGGGCTCGGCGATCGGGTTGACGGCGAGCGCGCAAGGTCGGCTGCTCGCGTCGGCGTTCTACGCGCTCGGCGATCCGACGCCCCCGCTCCACGCCTCGCTCGTCCGCGTCACCTGCGGTGGGATCGTCGGCTGGATCGTCGTGCTGCCGCTGCGCGAGGCGATGGGCTACAGCATCGTGTGGGGCGCCTTCGGGCTGACGCTGGCAGCGAGCCTCGCGGCGTGGATCGAGTACGCCCTGCTCCACCGCTGGCTGGCCCAACGGATCGGGCGCGTGCCGGTACCAGGCCGGCTGCTGCTCGGCGCACTGGCGCTCGCGACGCTCGCGGGCGCCGTCGGCTACGGGGCCGGCTACGTCGTGACCGAGGTCGGCGCGCCGTCGTGGCTCGCCGCGATCGCCGCGATCGGCAGCTTCGGCGTCATCTACCTCGCGGGCATGGCGGCGGCAGGTGTGCCAGAGGCGACGGGTCTCGCACGCCGGCTGCGGCTGCGACGGCGCACGTGACGTGTCGGTCGGCCGCACGGCAGCACCGACACCGGGCCTCGACAGCGCCCGTCTCGGGCTGCGACGATCAGCGGCTATGAAGCACCTCCTGCTCCTGGCTGGCTCGCTCGGCTTCGCGGCATGCGGCGGCGGCGACGACGGTCCCGACGGTCCGAGCTGCGGCACCCTCGGCACGGCGGAGCTCACGGGCACGGTGATGGGAACGCAGGTCACGCCCGTGCAGCGCGCGCACCTGGTCCCGACCGGCAGCAACTATCAGATCGTGATCGACGAGGTCGCCGGCGTGCGCTGCGGCGATCCGGGGCTGACCGGCGAGCACCTCGTCCTGCTGTTCTGCGACAAGCCGACGGCCACGACGTACCCCGTCGTCGGCGAGTCGACGTTCGAGTGCCCGGGCACGAATAGCTACGCCGCGCTCGAGCGGTCCGGCGGAACCGAGTACGCGAAGGCGACCGGCGGCTCGATCACGATCGACGAGGTCGCTGGCTGCGTCCTCGGCAGCTACGAGCTGACGTTCGGCGCGGAGACGCTGAGCGGCTCGTTCGATGCCGTCGCGTGTCAGTGAGTGGGGCGACCTCGCGAAGCTGCTAGAAGCCGCCCGACAGCACGAAGCCCGCGGCGCCGTCGCCGATCACCGGCGTGAGCGAGACGCGCGGCTGCTCGGCGCTCGGCGCGGTCACGTACACGACGATGCCGGCGGTGGCCAGCGCACCGGCGGCGATGACGAGCGCGGTCGAGATCGTGCCCGCGGAGCGCGCACGGTCGACGAGCTCCTGCGACGCGGCGACCTGCATCGGGTCGCACGCGGCGATGTCGCCGCCGCACGCGCGCTTCGCCTCGTCAAAGCGCGAGCTCGCGCACACGCCGAACACGCCGCCGGCCACGCCGAACGCCACGCCACCACCGACGAGCGAGAGGCCGAGGAGGCGGCGGTCACGGCGCTTGCGGCCGAGGCCGTCA
>JALZOI010000945.1 GCA_030857245.1 Myxococcota bacterium | reverse complement strand
GCGCCACGTTCGCCAGGTCCAGGCGTGCATCGCGGGGCCCGGCATCGCGCTCGGCAGCGTCGGCACGCTCGTCCACGTCGTCGATGTCGCGCGCGCGATCGCGGACTCGGTGGGCGCCACGCTCGATCCCCGGTCGCGGGGCCGGCCGATCTCGGCCGCCCTCGCCTCGCTCCTGCTCGAGGATCAGGCGCTCCCGCCGCTCGCGCTCGGCAACGGCGCGGGCGCGATCTTCCTGCTCGTCGCCGGGCTCGGGCTCGTGACCTGGGGCGTCCGACGCTGGTGGCTCGCGCCGTGGTGGTTCGTCGCTGCGTGTGCGTCGATCTTCGTCGTGCGCGGCGAGCCCACGCTGTCGATGCGCATGGTCTACGCCCCCGAAGGGCGCGACATGTACCTCGTGTGGTTGCCATCGCTCGTGATCGCGTTCGTCGCGACCTGGGTCGGCCTGCGGCGGACCACGATCGCGCGCGTCCTGATCGCGCAGCTCGCGCTGCCGTTCGCGGCGGCGGCGGCGGTGATCACGGCGTGCGGCGGCTGGCCCGCGGTGCTCGGCGAGCAGGTGGCGCCGGTGGTGCCGCGCTACACCGCCTGGATGTCGCCGCTGCTGCTCATGGTGGCGCACGGCGCGGCGGCCGTCGCGCTTGCTGCTCTCGCCACGCTCGCCCGGCCGCGGTCCGATCGATCCGCACCTCCGGAGCCTCGGCGTAGCGAGCCCGCAGCCGCGTCGTGAGCTCGGGCAGCGTCGCCGACAGATCGCGCTGCGCCGCCGGATCCTGCTCGAGATCGTAGAGCTCGACCAGGTCATCCGCCGGCCGCATCACCAGCTGGTACGGCCACTCGACCACGCTCCACTGCAGCTCCTCGTGGATCACGAGCGCGCGGTTCGCCGGCGGGCGGAGCTCGGCTGGCGCATCGAGGATCGCCGGCACGAGGTCGTAGCCATCGAGCGGCTTCATCGCCTCGGAGATCCCGAGGAGCGCGAGCACCGTGGGCGCGAAGTCGACCAGCGACACCGGATCGGTGCGCACGCCGCCCGGGACCCCGGGGATCCGGAACGCGAGCGGGATCCGCACGAGCGGCGCGTACGCGACCTGGCCATGGGTGGCCGGGAGCCGCGGATCGTCACCGAGCGACTCGCCGTGATCGCTCGCGAACACGATCAGCGTGCGCTCCGCGAGCCCGCGCTCGGCGAGCTGATCGAGCAGCCGGCCGATCGAGCGATCGACGCCCCACAGCAGCGCGCGGTAGCGGTGCACCTTCTGCGAGCCGCCGTCCCACACCGCCTTCATCAGCTCGTCGGGCACCTTGAGCTGGTGGTGCTCGTGGACGTCGAAGTAGTGCACCCACGCGAACAACGGCTTGCCGGCGGCCTTGTCGAGCGCGCGCAGCCCCTCGGCCGTCGTCGAGCCGGCGCTGACGTGATCGCCGATGTTCTCCTTCGCCCAGTCGGTGTAGATCGCGCGCGTGGTGTCGAAGCCGCGCCCGAGCAGCACGGTGCCGACATGGCGCGTGACCTCGTTCGGCAGCGCGCTCGAGGTCCGGCGCCCGCTCGCCTGGACGGCCTCCGGCAGCGTGACGTCGACGGGCTGGAACGGGTTGGCGCGCCCGGTCATCATCGTCGACAGCGAGATATCGGTGCCCGCGGCGGGCGAGAACGCGCGGGTGAACAGCACCGACTCGTCGAGCAGCTTCGAGAGCCGCGGGAAGTCGTCGCGGTGCGGCGCACCTGGCGCGAGCACGTCGAAGCGGAGCGCGTCGACCGTGATCAGCAGGACGTTCATGTCGCGGGTGCGATCGAGGACGGCGCGGGTCGCCGCCGACGTGTGCCACGCATCGTGCTGGCTGGCGCGCACCGGCGGCGGCGCGGGCGGGGCGGCATCGCCGCCATCGCAGTCCTGATCGATACCGTCGGCCGGCACGTCGCTCGCGCCCGGGTGGCGCGCGGGGTCGCGATCATCACAGTCACCGCCGCCGAGCAGCGCCGAGCTGCCATCGCGATCGAAGTCGAGGACGCTGCGCCACAGCCGCACCAGATCACGGCCCTGCTCGCCGCGGTTCACGAGCAGCGCTCGATCGCGGGGCGCCTCGAAGCCCCCCAGCAGCGAGGCGATCAGCGTCCCCAGGACCAGGACCACGAGCGCGCCGAGGACGGACCGCCCGACCGGCACCGCCCGGATCACGCGGACGAGGATCCCGGCGAGCACGATGACGGCGAGCGTCGCGCCGATCTGCGCCTCGGGGTACCCGGTGCCCAGGATGTGGCGGTCCGCCCACACGATCCCGCCGAGCAGCCCCGCGATCCCGAGGATCGCGATCGCCCGGCCCGTCAGGTCGCCCCGCGCGAGCCAGCCGCCGACGAGGATCGCGCCCGCGATCCCCGCGCACGCGACGACCGGGATGACGTACGGCAGCACCGCCGCGAGGGGCAGCGTCTGAGCATACGCGCCGCGGAACAGCGTCGTCGCGATCGGGACGGTCACGAGCAGGCTCGGCGC
>JALZOI010000307.1 GCA_030857245.1 Myxococcota bacterium | reverse complement strand
GCGGTGGCCCGGACGGCGACGCGGACCGGCTCCCGCCGGGCGGCGTGACGGCGGCGTTCGGCACCGTCGGCGTGGTGAGGTCGCTGCCGGCGCTGGCCGGCTCGCGGTGATCCAGCAGCTGCGTCGCGAGCTCCTCGACGCTGGCGAGCCGCTGCTTGGGATCGAACGCGAGCGCCTTCGTGAGCAGGGCGACCACCTGCGTCGGCACGTTCAGCGGCAGCAGGACGTCGCGGATCAGCGCCTCGGCGTGGCGCCGCTTCTTGTAGCCGGCGTAGACGTCCTCGTCGGCGAAGATCGCCTTGCCCGACAGCATGTAGATGGCGACGACCGCGAGCGAGTAGATGTCGGTGACCGCGCTGACCGGCTGCCCGGCGAGCTGCTCGGGTGCGGCCCAGCTCGGGGAGTACATCGCGAGCTTCTGGCCCGCCACGATCGCGGTGTCCTCGGCGCGCTGCTCGGCCTCGTGCTCGTCGTCGGAGCTCCACTTCGCGATCCCGAAGTCGGCGAGCTTCGGCAGCTTGTTCATGCCGACCGCGCCGAACAGGATGTTCTGCGGCTTGATGTCACGGTGCACGATGCCGAGACCGTGGGCCTCGCCGAGCGCCGCGCACATCGCGCCGATCACGCGCACCGTCTCGGCGACCGACTGCTTGCCCTGCTCGCGCACGATCTGCGAGAGCGTGCCGCCGTTCATGAACTCGCAGACCTGGAGCGGCATGCCCTCCTGATCCTTGGCGCCGAGGTGACCGAAGTCGTAGATCCGCAGCGTGTTCGGGTGAGTCAGTCGCGAGAGCGCGAACGCCTCCTGGACGAAGTGCTCGTAGCTCGTGCGACCCACGCCGGATTTGCCGCCGAGACCCGAGAACACCTTGATGCAGACCGGCCGCGACAGGCGCTCGTCGGTCCCGCGGAACACGATGCTGTGCCCCCCGCACGCGATCTGCTCGACCACGCGGTAGCGATCGAGGACGACGTCACCCACACCGACCCGGATCGCCGGCGGCGCGGGCGCGGGTCCCTTCGGCCCCTTGGGTGCCGTCCCCATGATCGAGTCATCGTACCCTGAATCCGCCGGCGACCTGTGTCGCGCGTTCACCGTCCTCTGACTCGGCCTGTCAGGGCTGGGCAGGGGCTGGGCAGGGCTGGGCAGGGGCTGGGCAGGGCATGGCCAGGCGGACGGGATCGCCGGGGTGCCCCCGGTGGCGATGCCACGCTCGGGACCGTTCTGAACGGCGCGGCTACGGCGAGCGCGTCACGACCAGCCGGTACGAGGCCGGGAACAGCGCGACGTTGTAGACGAAGTCGCCCACGATCATCGGCGCATCGCCGCTCGTGGCGTCCACCACCGCCGAGCCATCGTCGTCGATCTGCACGGCGTCTCCGTTGACGATCATGACTGCGGGCTGCGCGTGCGGCGACCCGATCGTGGTGGTCACGGTCGTGACGCCCCCGGCCAGCCCGCTCGTCGTGAAGAACTTGAGGTCCTCGCCGATCGTGCTGGTGTCACCAGCCGCGAGGTCGAGCGCGACCGGCACCGGGGTCTGCTGGTCGATCGTGACGAAGTAGCAGCTCGTGCCGTCGGGGTTGCCGGCCGGTGGGCTGACCGCGCCGCCCGCGCCATCGATCCGCGGCAGCAGCGTGCGGGTGTCGGCGAGGACGACGCGGTACGTGCCGGCGGCGGGGAGGTAGACCTGGCGGCGCGCGACGTCGGTGGCGAGGCCGAGCCCGTAGCGCTCGAAGCCGGCGAGCGGACCGGTGGTCGCCGTGCTGGTGACCACGAAGCCGGCGGCGAGGCCGTGCACGCCATCGGCGGTGATGGCGAGCAGGGTCGGCGCGGTCACGGTCAGCAGATAGCTGTCGAGGTCGGGGGCGGTGTCACCGAGCGGGACGATGCAGCCGCGGATCACGAAGCCGTCGCCGCCGACCGGCTCGAGCGTGATCTCGCCGGCGGGGATCGCGCCGACCTCGTCGCCGTTGGGCTCGGGGCCCTCCTCGAGATCGATCGCGAGGTCGACGGTCGGGTCCTGACACGTACCGTGGACGAGGACGGTGCCCTCGCCGCACACGCCGGGGCCGGGAACGCAGCGATCGCCGGTGACCGGGTCGAGGACGGTGCCCTCACCGCACCGGACGCCACCGCCTGCACCGGTCGGCTCGCACACACCATCACCGTCGCTGTCGCCGGTGCCCGGTCCGCACACCTTGGAGTTGTCCCCGCACCCCGCGCCACCGAGCACGCCGACGGCACCGAGGACGACGAGCAGGGCCGCCGGTCGCCAGGAACGCGTCGAAGGTCCGCTGCGTGGCTTCATCGCCTCGACTATCCCACCTTCGTTGGATGCCGAGGGGCCGGCATGCTATTTCGATAGGCCGTGACTGCTCGTCACCTCCTCCTCGTCGCCGGTGCCGTCCTCGTGCTGGGGATGAGCATCTACCTCGTGCTCGAGGTCGGTCGCGCCCCTGCTGCTGCGGAGCCGCAACTCGAGGGGCCGCGCGCGTCGCGCACCACGCCGGAGCCGCGGACCGACTCCGACGAGGTCGCGCCACCGCCGCGGGCCGTGATCCCGCGGCCGACCCGCGCGCCGGTCACGACCGAGCCGCGCGTCACCGAGCCGATCACGCCGACCCCGGCGGTCGACGAGGACCTGAGCAACCGGCCCAATCCCAAGCTCGACGCGCTGATGAGCGAGGCGAACAAGGCCTACGACCGGGGCGATTTCGACGAGGCCAAGGGGCTCGCGCAGAAGGTGCTGTCGAGGGTGCCCGACAACGTCCGGATGCTGCGCATCCTGGTCTCCGCGGATTGCATCACCGGCGACACCGCCGAGGCGCAGGCGAACTACCTGCGGCTGCCGGTCGCGGATCGCGCGCAGATGCGAACGCGCTGCGATCGCTATGGCGTCGACCTCAAGGAGTGAGGCGCCGGTGATGGCTTCGCGTAGCTGGCGGGTGATCTGGACGACCTGCCGGCGGGGCTCTATGGTGTGCGCCTCGCTCAACAAGGATGTGTGGATGGCGACTCTCGTCGAGCTGATCGGCAAGGAACCCAAGCGGCCCCAGGTGATCGCAGACTGCGTCGAGCTCATCGACGCGCAGGTCAAGCAGAAGGGGTTCGTGATGAAGAGCGCCTACGCGACGATCAAGGCGATCAAGAAGAAGTTCGTCCCCGAGGTCGTCGACTCGCTGCTCGACGAGTGGCTGGGCAAGATCCAGCCGCACTACGAGAAGTGGGAGAGCGGCTCGACCGCACCGTCGGCATCGAAGTTCTCGGACTTCGTGATCGCGCGCTCCGACGATGTCGCCGAGGACCTGCTGTCGGTCACCGATGCCCGCGCCGAGCGGACCTCGCACACGACGGCGAAGAAGATGTACCAGCGCATGCGCGAGGGCGCGAAGAAGAACGTCGTCGAGGCGATGCCCGAGCTGTCGCGGATGATCGAGCGCCACTTGCTGACGGCGAAGCCGGCGTAGCGGCGAGCCGCTCTTACTGCTGGTCGAGCAGGTAGACCATCAGGTAGCCCTCGGCGGTCCGGCGCGGACCCGGGGCTCCCGACATCATCCGAAAATCGGCGGCGAGCTGGCGGCGCTGGTAGCTGCGGTACAGCGCCATCGGATCGATCTCGTGCGAGTGCTCGAGGTCCTCGATCTGCCGGCCGAGGATCTCTGCGGCCCACTTCGGGCTCGCGGCCGACAGGTGCTGCTGCTGCATCGCGCGGCGCAGCGTGGCGAGCTCCTCGCTCGTCATGTTGAACAGGAACTCCTCGAACGCGGCGCTCTCGTCGGCGGACATCCCGTCGCGGCCAAAGAACTCGAGGACCTCGGGGCTGCAGTCCTCGGTGACGAGGCGGAACGTCTCGGTGGCGCCGAGCAGCGTGCCGTAGGCCGAGTTGATCCGGTTGCGCGCGTGCCACGCCGACTCGAGCAGCGGCGCGAAGTCGTCGATCTCGAGCGCGGCGTCGTCCCACACCGTGATCAGCTGGTCGGCGGCGCGCTGCTTGGTGCGGCGGGTGACGTCGGGCTTGCGGAGCAGGGCGAGGAAGAGCTCCTCGGCGAGCAGCGTGTAGATCGACTGCGCGAGCTCCTCGCGGAGATCGTGGGTCATCCGCGTGGAGCCTGGGACATCGGTGAGCACCGAGGTCGCCTTCACGAAGCCGCGGAGGAAGTTGATCTTCGTCAGCAGGTACGTCCGCGACAGCGTCGCCTTGAGCGGCAGCGCGAGGTCACCCGAGAGCCCGTCGATCGAGCACAGGTGATCGATCAGCGTTTCCTCGTTGCGCGGCTCGCCGCCGAGCTCGGTCGGACGCCGCAGCGGCCGCTGGCGATCGAGCAGCGACGACGTGGCCTTGAGCTCCTCGATCAGCCCGCGGAGGATCTCGGCGTCCGCCGGCGAGTTACTCGCAACCGCGGCGAGCGCCTGCTCGACCAGCTCGGTCTCGTGACGGTCCAGGAGACTGACCGTGAAGGCCGGTGCACCCGACGTCATCTCGGTCGACGCTAGCACGGACGACGCGCCAGACGCTGTCGGAGTTGCGGCGGAGATGCTCACGGCCGGGTCCGCTGGGGTGCTGCGCTCGGGGTACGACACAGGGTACGACTGGTGCGAGAGCCAAAAAATCTAAGCGGCCACGTTAATCGATCGACGCCGGAGCTCGGAAATCCTCTGTGCGGCCATCTCTCCACGACGGCGTAGCACGAAGTTCAGACCCAGCGCCACGATGGCTAGCACGACCAGACCGGCGATGACGAGATCGACCGGCCGGAGCGGGCAGGGGGTGACCCAGCCCACGGACCACTCCGGGCTGCGCGAAGGCCTCGAGCACGACGCTGCTTACACCAAGGGCCGGGGCGGGTCGCGACAAGGCGCGCTCGCAACCGCGGGGCGCCGCCCGCCCGCTCAGGTCGACAGGAACGAGAAGTAGCGCTCGGGGAAGTCGTTGAACGCCATCGGCGCGCCGCACTCCGGGCAGGTCATCGGCGGCGGGTCGAGCGCGACCAGCCGGGCGTGGTTCGCGAGGGCGTCGATCAGGAGCGACTCCTCGCGGCCGCAGGCATCGCACGCGTACGGCGCGTAGAACGACGACACCGTCGCGTTGCCGCGCGTCGCGATGATCATGTTGAGCTGGTGGACGAGCGGCTCGGCGACGCGCCGGAGCTCGACGGCGACGCCGGCCTTCTGCGCCGCTGCCTGCATGCGGATCCAGTCCCGCACGCCGAGCGAGTTGATGAAGATGATCGCGGCGAGGTCGAGGACGAGGCGCCCGCCGCGGGCCCGGCCGATCAGCTCGTGGAGTGCGGCGGCCTCGTCGATGGAGCCGGCGAGCGCGAGCGCGTCGCCGACGTCGGTCACGGTCATGCGTCCGCGGGTCTCCGCGGTGGGGGGCACGGGCGGATCGGGTTGCGGGGTCATTGGGCTGCCGGCCTCTCCACGAACACGTTGTACGACGATGCCGAGCTTCGCTCGGTCGGCGGATAGCGGACATCGATCAGCGCGATGATCTGCGTGCGACTCCCGATCGCGAGGTTGAAGACCAGGTGGTCGCATGACCGGTAGGTAAGCGCGACCCCCATGCCAGCGCCACCTCCAGACTCCCGGATGTCGTTCTTTGCCAGCGACCTCAGGATCGTGTCGCGATCGAGGCTGCCGAACCCGTCGGTGACCTCGATGGCGAGGTAGCGGGCGTCGCAGCCCCAGCGCAGCCGGACCTGGTGCCGCTCGTCGAGCTCGAGCTCGCGGTCACGTGGGAGCTCCTTGCGGTAGTGCTCGCCGCTGGCGTCGACCGGCGCGTTGTGGACGGCGTTCGACAGCAGCTCGTCCGTCACGAGCATCGCCATCGAGGCGACCCGCGCGCTCTGGCCGCGCGCCCGCACGAGCTCGGCGAGCTCGCCGACGAGCTGCGCGCGCTGGCTGCCGCGGACGACGATCGTCTCGGTGAGCTCGGTGCCCCACAGCAGGTACTTCTCCGCGCCGAACACGTCGTTGCGGATCAGCTTCTGCGCGGTGATCGTGAGCTCCTCGGCGAGCACCGGCATCGGATGCACCAGGAGGTTCGTCACCGCGCCCATGTCGAGGATCGCCGGTACCTGCGCCATCGCGCTCGCGCCGAGCAGCGTCATGCAGGCCTCGGCGCCGCGGGCCTTCGCGGCCTCGACCAGCGCGCCGACCCCGGGGAGCTGCATCGCGCCGTCGACCACGACGAGCACGGGTTGCAAATTCTGGAGCAGCCGCATCGCCTGCTCCACGTCGTCGGCGACGTCGACGCGATACCCGGTGCCGCCGAGGATGCGCTGCACGGTTCGCTGGGTCTTGCGATCCGGGTGCACGATCAGGATCGACGGCGCCAGCAACCTGATCATCGTATCACCAGTCGCAGATCGCGGTAGGCCGGCGCACCCGCCCGGCGCTCCCCGCGCGAGGTGCGGGGATGGGTCAGATGCCCTTGCCGCCTCGACGATTGCGCAGGACGAGGGCGGCGCAGAACAGGGTCGCCATCCCCGAGCTGCCGAACAGCAGGATGAACACCGGGGTCAGGTCGCCGCCCTGGGAGTCGTAGAGCCGGCCGATCACGAGCGCCTGCACGATCGGGCCGAGCGCGCCGAACCCGGCGATCACGCCGGTCGCGAACGTCGCGCTGCGGCGGCCGCCGATGTCCATCGCGCCCGCGCCGGTGAGCAGCGCGTCGGGCCCGAACAGCGTGAAGCCGACCGCGGCGAGCAGCACGGTGAACACGGCGACGCTGGTCCCGCCGAACATCATCAGCAGGCCGGTCATCAGCGTCATGCCCATGACCATGATCAACGCGACGCCCGCGCGCTTCGACCGGAAGTAGCGATCCGAGAGCCAGCCCGCCAGAAACACGCCCGGCAGCCCGAACACGCCGAACGCGGTCGCGTAGATGTTCGAGTCCGCCGGCGACAGCTTGAAGTTCTGGACGAGGAAATACGCGGCCCACGACCAGATCGCGTAGCGGATCAGCTTCGAGAAGAAGTAGAAGCCGGCGACCAGCATCAAGTTCGCCCACGCCGTGGGCGAGAGCCCCATGAAGCCGGACGCGACCGGCTCGGGCGTCGTCGCCTCGTCGGTGACGGTCACCGGATCGTCGACCGGCAGCAGGCCGACGTCCTCGGGGCGGTTGCGCTGGAACAGGTAGAACTGGATCCACACGATCGCGAGCACGAGGGCGCCGGCGTAGAAGCACCACCGCCACGTGCCGCCGTACGCGGCGGCCGCGGCGAGCACGCCGGCCATCGCATACTGCGAGGCCAGCGAGCCGACGGTGAAGTTCGTCGACCACACGCCCATCACGCGCCCGCGCTCGTGCTTGTGGAACCACGCCGCCATCGTGCCGACGTTGCCCGACCAGCCGGTCGCCTGCGCGAGCCCGTTGACGGCGACGAGGCCCATCACGATCGGCACCGACAGCGTGATGCCCATCGAGAGCGTGACGCACACCGACAGCGCCATCCCGAGGAGCACGTTCTTGCGCGGCCCGAGCTTCGTGCCCATGCCCGACGCGAGGAACTGACCGATCGCGTATGCGATGAGGTACATCGCCTCGATGTCGCCGAGCGTGGTCGCCCCCCACGCCGCCTCCTTGCCGATCTCGGACTTCGCGGCGGAGAACGGCGTGCGGCAGAAGTAGAAGCCGACGTACGACAGCCACGTCGCGACGAACACCTTCGTGCGCCACGACCGGTGTGCTGCCGTCAGGGGCGTGGCCATGCGGGGAACGTACTGCGTCCGCGTGCGCGGTGCGTGACGCTATGGCTTCTTGTCGCGCGCGTCGGTCGCGGGCGGCAGCGTCGGCTGGCTGGGGGCCGCGAAGCCAGGCGGCAACGTCGACGACGTCGCCTTGCCGAACCCCGGCGGCAGCGTCGACGCCGCGGACTTGCCGAGCGGCTGGCCGATCTGCGTCGGATCCTTCTCGACCCCGGCATCGTCGAGGTCGACGAGCGCGAACAGCTCGGGCATGCCATCCGGCGGCGGCGGCGGCGGTGCGGCCCCGGCGAACGAGATCGGGCCGGAGTCGAGATCGATGTCGATCGCGTGCACCGCGTCGTCCGACGGCGGTGATCGCACCGGCAGCAGGGCGGGGCGCTCGGTGCCGGCGGCGAACGCATGCGGCGGCGGGACCAGCGGGACCGCGGTCGGCTGCACGGCCGGCTGCACGAACCGCGCGCTGACGG